>NZ_JBHFNP010000045.1:0-94306 GCF_041929235.1 Microseira sp. BLCC-F43 | reverse complement strand
ATCTACCGATTCATCGACTCCGAAGTCGGGACGATAAAATCGGGACGGGCGTAAATCACCTTTGTTTCTATCAAACACGCCCGGAAATAATTTTCCGGATTATTGTAGAGACGTTACATGTAACGTCTCTACAAGTCGGTTAAAACTTTTATACAGGGTTTATAAAATGCCTGATGTTTTTATCATCGGAGGGTCAAACGGTTCGGGTAAGACCACTGTAGCTTTGAGAATATTACCCAATTTTTTAGACACTTTTGAATATGTAAACGCCGATCAAATTGCCTTTGGTCTTTCTCCGTTCAATCCAGAGTCAGTTGCTATTCAAGCAGGACGTTTAATGCTTGAAAGGATGGATTACCTTGCCAACGCTGGAACTAATTTTGCTTTTGAAACTACCTTAGCTGCCCGTAACTTTGCTCGTTTTTTGAGCAACTGCAAAACCAAGGGGTACACGATTAACCTGATTTATTTTTGGTTGCCAAGTCCAGAGTTAGCTATTGAACGAGTGAGGAGACGGGTAGAAAGTGGAGGTCATAATATCCCTGAAGATGTTATCCGTCGTCGTTATGAAAGAGGGCGCAGAAATTTAATAGAGTTATATTTTCCTTTATGCGACACTTGGATAGTCTATAATAATTCTAGTTCAGAGTCACAATTAGTGGCTGAATTCACCCTAAATCGAGAAACTATTATTTATCAACCTGAATTTTGGAATCAAATTACCTTGTAGAAATATGAATGAACCAGCACGGGAAAAGTTATCCAGTAAAATTGATGTAGCTGTTAAAGCGGCGATCGCTGAAGCAATAGAAAAGCACCGGCGATTGGGACAATCAATCAGTATTTGGCAAGACGGTAAAGTTGTAACGTTAACCGCTGACCAAATTCCACCCCTCGATCGAGAAAATAAGCCAACGGAGAGGAATTAATATACTAGCGATAAGTCCAAATCATTGTTTGTTAACTTCAGATCTTGCATCAGTATCATAGCCCGCCCGGAAATCAATTTCCGTTGCTCATAGCGAAAGTCGGTTAAAACCGACTAAATGCGATCAAACCAGTCCGTTTTAACGGACTTGCGCTGCTCGCTGTGAGAATTTATTCTCTGGCGGGCTATGAGATTGGTGCAAGATCTCAATAACCCTATTTGATCGTGGAAGTGTCGTTATGGGAAAGCTCAAGCTTCAAGCTTCCACCGCTTTAAATGCAATCGACATTGCTGCCAACTTTGCGGTATCCACCGCGCGCACAGTAGAGTCAAAAGAGGCATAAAGACTGCGATCGCCACGAGTTCCCCTATCAAAATCACCCAATAAATCATCAATTACCCCAGCAGCATCGGATTCTAAAGGTAATGGTCCCCCTCTTTGTCCGCGACTGGTAGCGATCGCTTGCAATTTCTTCAAAGCTTCTCGCAAGGGTGTAGCGCTGGCAATTATCAATACTTCTACCGTGCCAAATGGCTTACCAACGGTTATTCTAAACGGATCTTTTCCCGTTTCTGGAATTTGTCGCGTTTCTCCTGCTTTAATTAACGCTGCGTCTGTTGTCGCCGCCCAAGTATTAGGAAATAAAACCACCATTTCCCCTTCTGGAGTAATTACCAATAAACTCACATAGAGGTCTGTGTTTTCTTTATTTTCAACTAAAAATTGCACGCGAGTTCCTAAAGGTAATTTGGGGATTCCCCCTTCAATTTCAACTGTATTTGGTTTAATATTAGCTGGTGATTGTGATGAATTTATAGTATTTCCCCGAACGGTAAAGGCACTTGCCGCCACATCAATCGGTTGTCCGGATTGGGAATCTAATATTTTCATTAATGCGGAAACTTTCAATTTTGAGGAATCCGCATTCAGGGTTAATTTAACTAATCTGGCTGCTAATAAGGAGCGGAATTTTGCTTTTAACCTTTCAATCGCAGCGGTAACATTTTCGTTAGCTGCACCAAAAGAAGCGGGAATTAAATCTAAACCGGGTGCATATAAACCCAAACTGCCAACGGTGGGAAGATCGGCAACTTTTCTTTGTTGAAGTTCTTGATAATTTACCTCAGTCATGCGACCGAGGATATATTGCACTTCGGTTTGTCCTAATGGTATTGGTTCGATGCGCGTCAGGCGAGAAAGTGCCTGGGATGCTGTTGGTTTATCTGCCCCTAAAGATTCATCCAATCCAATGCGTAACTTTAAATCGTTGGGAATTGCCCGTGCTTGTTCCTGCAAGATTAATCCGGGTTTAATCGCATTCGGTTGGGAAGTTTCGACTATAGTTCCTTGGGCAATTAATCCATTATTAGGATTGCGGGAATCTAAGCGCACAGTTCCCAAGTTATTACCTCGATCGTCTAAAATAGAAAATAGGGCATTTTTGTTAAAGGCGGCGATAGATTGGGGTTCAATTCCTCCCAACCATAATTCGACAGATTTACCCGCTACTTTGGTAATAATGGCTTCCGCTGAGGGGAGTTGATGGTTGGTGAAATAAGCGGGTTTTCCTGCGTTATTGCTATCTTTTTTAACTTCAAATTCTGGGATTTGTTGGCTGCTGGAAATGCGGGTAGTACTGCGAGCTACATTTGCCAGAATGCTGCTAATCGGTTCATCAGAGGTTGTTTGCCAAAGATATTGAGTTAGGTATCGGTTATACAACCTTTTAAGGGATCGTCAGGATAGTTGTTAATTCCCACCAACAGCGCCAGTTTCCGAGGCGTGCTTTGTGCCAACACTTTGGCATAGCGCCAACTGCGCTGTTGAATATCGAGTTGGCTTAATCCCAGAGTGGTGAGGGTAGATGCAGCAAATTGAACGAATTGGCGGCGTTTCATAGGGGCATTAAGATATATGGAATTAGCGGCACACTATGAGTTAAAAGGCAATAATTTCTAGAAATAGCCTAACTCACGACGGGGAAAAGTTATGAGCCGGAGAACGCTGCTGTCAACTACCCCCACCAAGCCTAACGGCTATGGTGGCGGCTTGAAAGAGCCGTGTTGATCAGACGGCTTGATTGATTCAAGCAGCCGTTACAGGCAAGTGTTAAAGACCTACCTAGAAATGCGAGCCAGTTTCTAGCTCTAGAACCAAATGATTAAACAAGTTATCGGGGAAAGCTAGTGTCATTTGGATAGTACCGACCTGTAACATCGTCCTTGCAAACTTTACTCCTTTTGAGGAAGAGGTAACAGTAATGTACGTTTTCGTATTAGATCAAAACCGTCAACCCCTTGACCCTTGCCACCCAGCAAGGGCAAGAGAGTTACTCAAATCGGGTCGAGCCGCAGTATTTCGGCGTTATCCTTTTACGATTGTGTTAAAGGATAGAGAAGTCGAGGAATCTGTAGTTCATTCACATCGAATTAAAATCGACCCAGGCTCTAAAACGACGGGAATTGCCGTTGTGCAAGAGCAAACAGGTCGAGTCACATCGGCAGTTGAGGTCACTCATAGAGGACAAGCAATCCGAGATGCACTCTTGACTCGTCGGGCATTAAGAAGAGGTAGGCGGAATCGGAAAACCCGTTATCGTCAACCGCGATTCCTCAACCGTACTCGTCGGGAGGGATGGTTGCCACCAAGTCTTGAGAGTCGAATTGCTAATCTTTTGACTTGGGTACAACGAATTAGAAAATTCTGCCCTATTACCGCAATCTCACAAGAGTTAGTTTGCTTTGATACTCAAGCTTTAGTTGACCCAGAGATTTCTGGGGTTGAGTATCAGCGAGGTGAGCTATTTGGGTTTGAAGTCAAAGAATATTTACTTGCCAAATGGGGCAGAAAATGCGTTTACTGCAATGCTGAAAACAAGCCGCTAGAGGTCGAGCATATAGTTGCCAAAAGTCGCGGCGGCACAAATCGTGTTAGTAATCTGACATTAGCGTGTCATGAGTGCAATCAAGCCAAAGGCAATCAAGAACTTTCGCAGTTTCTAGCAGGTAAGCCTGACTTACTGCAACGGATTTTAGCGGCTGCTAAATCTCCCTTAAAAGATGCAACAGTAGTTAATGCGACTCGTTGGGAATTGTTCAGGAGGTTGCAACAAACTGGGTTGCCGATAGAAGCGGGTAGTGGTGGTAGAACAAAGTTTAATCGCAAGACTAGAGGGATGGAAAAATCCCACTGGGCTGACGCTGCCTGCATTGGTAGTAGTACGCCTCAACAGTTATTAATCAAGGGAGTTAAGCCGTTACTGGTTGTCGCCAAAGGTCATGGCAGACGACAGCGTTGCGGCACAGATAAGTTTGGTTTCCCGATTCGTCATGCCCCTAGAGCCAAGTTCTTTATGGGTTTTGGGACTGGCGACATCGTGAAAGCGAATATCCCAACAGGCAAATATAAAGGAACCTATACAGGACGCATTGCCATTCGCTTTGCGCCTCGTTTTAAGCTAACGACAGGAGGTAAGAGTTTTGATGTTCATCCTAAATATTTGCGAGTCATCCATAAAGCGGATGGCTTCGCCGCTTGTTAATTGGGCCTCTTTTAATTTCTCCCGATAGCCAACTTAACCTGATTCCTTTCGCTGCTTTAGTGGATGAAAATAACCGCTATTTAGTCGAAAACTATTCAATTACTTATCTCGGTTCTGGACGCGATTTATTACGCTTACAAAATCCCGTTGCCAGTCGTTCTAATCCTATCCTGCTAGCTAATCCCGACTATAGTAACCCCGGCAATCCATTGGCGAGTGCAAACCGAGGTAATAATACCCGACGTTCCAGCGATTTAGCCCAAATCCAATTCGGCGCTTTACCCGGTACGCTCAAAGAAGCCGAAGCTATTGCGCCCCTGCTATCTGGCGTACAACAATTAACAGGTTCCCAAGCCACAGAAAACGCCCTAAAACAAGTCAAAAGCCCCAGGATTCTGCACATTGCCACCCACGGCTTTTTCTTAGAAGATGTGGAATTAGTCGCACCGTCAACGGGGTTGAGTCGAAGTCTTTGGGTGGAACCGGATTTTAGCGTTACACCCCGTCGTCGGGTAACAGGAAATCAAGAAAATCCGTTACTGAGATCGGGTTTAGCGATGGCAGGTTTTAATATTCGTAAAAGTGGCGATGAAGATGGCGTTTTAACGGCGATGGAAGCTGCTGCACTGAATTTATGGGGAACCAAGTTAGTGGTGTTATCTGCTTGCGAGACGGGTGTGGGAGATGTGGCGAATGGGGAGGGTGTTTTTGGTTTGCGCCGTGCTTTTGTCATAGCGGGTGCGGAAAGTCAGGTGTTGAGTTTGTGGAAAGTTGATGATGAGGGAACGAAGGATTTAATGGTGAATTATTATCGCCGTTTGTTGCAGAATGAAGGGCGTTTCTCTGCGTTGCGTGAGATTCAGTTAGAAATGTTGCGAAGTGAAAAATATCAGCATCCTTATTATTGGGCGTCTTTTATTCCTTCTGGTGATTGGACTCCGATGGGGGCAGTGTCGCAAAAGTAAAGTATACGTTTTGTCACAATATTGCCGGGGTTAACAGATAGTCGGTAATTTCAGTGTAGGTATGATGGTGCGTTACGCGATCTACATATATAGGACTTACGCAACTGGCATATTTTTTCTGTAGGGTGCGTGACGCTGCGAGCATATTTGAACGTAGCAATGGGACTTGTAGCGTCACGCACCAACCACCGATTGTGACAGTTGCGTAAGTCCTGATATAGATGGTGCCGTACTCTGCGCGCTAACGCACCCTACATATAGTCATGGTGCGTTATATGATGTCCGTTGAATCGCCCATAATAAAAAAACCTCACAAAGTCGTTGCGTAGGGACACGGCATCATAGATATCTCGGATAAACAGATAACTTTGATCGTGCCGTGTCCCGGCTACCGATTATGGGTAATCGACCGGACATGATATTACGCGATCGCTAACGCATCCTACATATAGTCTTAAGCGAAATGGCAATTTACTTTCTCATGAAGCCTGTTTGCTTTCTCATTTCAGTAATTCGCGCATTTATTTTGGTGTTTTCCTTAAGCGAAACGGCTGAAAGCTTTTTGGGTTTACCGATTTGCTTTCTGATTTCAGTAATTCCCGCAATCTCAAATATTTATTGTCTGTTCATTAATAAATTAAGGGGCTTGTATCCCTAATCCCTAGTCCCTACTTTGGTCAATCTATCAAAATACTGAGTTTGTCTAACAAATTATGACGGGAGAACCTCTATCTATGGCAAGATTTGGCTGACGTTCCAAATCGAGTAAAAATAGAATGCTAAATCTCAGGAGATTGTATTCTATGAAACTGAATTTGAAACGGTTTTCGACTGGAGGACGCTTTGTGGCTAGAATTGTGTTGTGCCTGTCAGCGATCGCATTCGTTTGGCAAGGTGCATTTTTCTCGAACTCTAACGCAATGGCTGCTCCTGGTGCAAGCTTGATTGCAACGGCTGACGCGGGCGATCGTGTTAAAGAAAAAGTAAGTGAAGATGCGGGACGCGCCAAGAATTTTATCCAAGATACGAAAGATAAAGTTGAGCGCACTGCTAAGACAAATGCCTCCAAAGTTGAAGATGCAACCGATGGCAATGGTGGTTTCTTTGAGCGCAAAGCTAAAAGAGATGCGGCTCGAATTGAGAAAAGAGCAGAGGAAGATGCGGCAAGAACCGAAAAAGCTGTAGACAATACCAAGAATGCCGTTAAAAGCACTGTTGATAAAATCAAGGATGGTTTTAGCGACTAGAAAGCGGTCAGAAATGCTAATTGCTCATGGCTAATTGCTAATGGCATAGATACCCGGCGTCTTGATGAAGTCGGGGATTTTGGCTCTGGGGCGATCGCTGACATGGCAAAATGGGAGAAAGTCGCGAAGACAATTTATGAATTACCAAGATATCATCACTCTAGAACCGGGCAAACGTGGCGGTAAGCCTTGCATTCGAGGGATGCGAATCACTGTCTATGATGTTCTGGAATATCTAGCTTCAGGAATGACTACTGAAGAAATTCTGGAAGACTTTCCCTACCTTACCAAAACAGATATTCTTGCCTGTCTCTGGTTTGCTGCTCAACGAGAACGCATTACGGTAACTGTCCAAGCGTGAAACTGCTGCATAGTTAGGAATGACTCTGAGGGGGTGACACGGTGACGCAGAGAGATTTTTATTCAGGGTAATTAGGCGGACATCATATTACGCAAAGAAACTAAGGGCGAGCCGAAAAATCGTTGGTTTGCCAACCAGAGATTGACTCTTCACCTTTGTTTCTGGCCTCTTCTTGCGTAAGTCCTGCTGCTGTAATATCATGTCCAGTTGTATTGGTGCTAGGGGCACGGCAGAGAAAACCTTTGCGTTAAAGGCAACGCTTATTGATGCCGTGCCCCTACAATAATAACTGCGTTGCACCAATTTGAAACTGCTGTAATATCATGTCCAGTTGTATTGGTGGTAGGGGCACGGCAGTAGAAAAGCTTCTTGTTTTGGGCAACGCCTATTAATGCCGTGCCCCTACAATCATTATTTATTTTGTTGCACTAACTCAACAATGTATGAAATAACCCGCTCTGGATCGATCGGTTTGGCTACATGACGTTGAAACCCTGCGGCGATCGCTTGTTTCTGGTCGATCTCTCCAGCATACGCGGTTAAGGCAATCGCTGGAATCGATCTGCCTGCTTCTAACTTACGCAGCGATCGCATTAATTCATAACCATCCATTTCTGGCATCCCAATATCGCTGAGAATAATGTCAGGCTGGAATTCTGCGAATGTCTGCAAGGCTTCTGTGGCTGAAGCTACTGCGAAGACGATCGCACCATTCTCTTCCAACAAGAATGTGAGAAACTCTCGCGTATCGGCAGTATCATCAACAACCAATATTCGCATTCCAGTCAGTGGCGTTTTTGGCGCGCTTGGGGATGAGGCGGCGATCGCTCGCTCCGCAGCAGGTTGCACTTTACTATTAATCCTAGGCAACTTAACGGTAAAAGTGGCGCCAAATCCAACTCCTGGACTATCTGCCGAAATCCTGCCGCCGTGCATTTCCACAATTTGACGCGCGATCGCAAGTCCCAATCCTAACCCGCCAAATTTGCGCGTGGTGGAGCCATCTTCTTGCCGGAAATACTCAAATACGTAAGGCAAGAATTCGGGATTGATGCCTTTACCCGTATCAATTATTTGAATTTGAGCATCAGTATCAACTTGAGTTAGGCGAATTGTGACTTGTCCCCCAGCAGGTGTGAATTTAACTGCGTTGGAAAGCAGATTCCACACCACTTGTTGCAATCGCCCCGCATCGCCCAACACCTCACCGACTGTTGAGTCAAGTGCCAGATTGAATTGAATATTTTTTGCTTCTGCTGCGAGGCGAACTGTTTCCATTGCACTGTAAATCACAAAAGCTAAACTCACAAAAGCTGAATTCAGCGTTAGTTTGCCGCGCATAATGCGAGAGATATCGAGCAAGTCTTCAATTAGTTGAGCTTGCAGTTTGGCATTGCGTTCGATCGTGGCTAATGCTTCTGCTGTGCGAGCCTCGTTTAGTTTACGACTTTGCAACAGTTTAGTCCAACCTAATATTGGGTTGAGGGGCGATCGCAACTCATGGGACAGCACTGCCAGAAACTCGTCTTTGAGGCGGTTCGCGGTTTGTGCCTCTTGCCGCGCTTGCTGTTCGGCTTCGTATAACCGCGCATTTTCCACCGCGATCGATGCCATCTGCGCTAATTGCACTACCACGGCTTCGTCGGTTTCAGTAAAATCACCCTCATATTTGTCTGACAGCTGAATCAACCCGATATTCTGTCCGTCTCGTCCCACCAAAGGTGCGGCTAGCCACCCGCGCATGGGAGGATGGTTCTTGGCTTCTTTGCCAAAGCCGCGCCAGCGGGGATGCGCTTCTAATTCCGCTTGCGTCATTCGCATTGGGCGATTTAAGTGACATACGCAGGCATAGATTCCAGACCCATCTGTTTTGGCATCATAGCCTCGCCACTGGGCATATTTATCAGACAGGTAAACGGCGTTGATTGCCTGTTCCCAGTTGCCGTTAACGGTTAAGCTGGTGACAGATTGGTGAGTACCAACGATCGCTGCTGCTCGCTCGGCGATCGCTTGCAACACCTCTTCCACCGACAGCGCAGAATTGATTGCCAGCGCCGCCGCTGTCAATCCTTGCAATTGCTCACTATAGTGTCGTTCCCGGGCCAGCAGGTCTTCTCGCTCAAGTTCGGCTTGTTTGCGATCGCTAATATCTGTGTGTATCCCCAGCATCCGCAGCGGACGACCATCCCCATCCCAGGCAACAATGCTGCCGGTGGAAAGTATCC
Source organism: Microseira sp. BLCC-F43 (assembly GCF_041929235.1). Lineage (NCBI taxonomy): Bacteria > Bacillati > Cyanobacteriota > Cyanophyceae > Aerosakkonematales > Aerosakkonemataceae > Microseira > Microseira sp. BLCC-F43. Next base: position 85,038 of record NZ_JBHFNP010000045.1, on the reverse strand, counting down.
ATTTCCAATCTCCCGATTGCGTGCGTTGTCGGAATTCCACTTGGTACTGGTCGCGTCTGCCTGTGATGTACTCTTGGTATACAGAGCTGACTCGTTCCCCATCGTCGGGATGCAGGCGCTCGAGCCAAAAGGCATTCGTTTCGTGAAACTCTTGGGGATCGTAGCCCAACATCTGAGCATATTGGGGACTGACGATCGCCTCTCCAGTTTGGATATTCAGGTCATACAATCCCTGATTGGCAGCATTAAGCGCCAGTCGCAACCGTTCTTCGCTTTGCTGTAGGGCAATTTCTGCTTGTTTGCGATCGCTAATATCTGTATTGGTGCCAAACCAGCGCACAACGTTACCCTGTTCGTCGCGAATCGGAATTGCGCGGGAGAGGAACCAGCGATAAGTCCCGTCTTTACCGCGCAAGGGAAATGTATCTTCCCAGGATTCACCAATTTTAAGGCAGTGGCGGAAATGCTCAACGACGCGATCTACATGGTCGGGGTGGTGTACCTTTTGCCATCCCCATCCCTGCATCTCTTCTAAAGTCGTGCCGGTGTAGTCAAACCAGCGCTGATTATACCAAAAGATCCAGCCGGTTTCGTCTGTCATCCAGGCCAGCTGGGCGATGTTGTCTGCCAGGGTACGGAAGCGAGATTCGCTTTCAGTCAGTGCCAGTTCTGCTTGCTTGCGATCGCTAATATCAATTACCGATCCGATGTACCCTTTGTATTGACCATCGGCGCCAAACCAAGGATTGGCGGCATCGATCGCCCAAATATACTCGCCATCTTGGCGGCGCAAGCGGTATTCTAACCGGAAGCCCTCACGGCGATCGTTGGCAGCTAGAAAGATATGCAAGGCATTTTCCCGATCGTCTGGATGGACTACGTTGAGCCATCCTAATCCCAGTCCTGTTGCCGGGGTTTGACCTGAGAAGTCATACCAGCTTTGGCTGAGATAATGACAGTAGCCAGTAGGGTCAGTCACCCAGACCATGAAGGGGGCGTTGTCCGCCATGTGGCGGAACCGAGATTCGCTTTCTTGCAATGCCAGTTCTGCTTGCTTGCGATCGCTAATATCGAGCGCCACCAGAATTGCATGGGTAGGATGGGGAAATTCACCCGAACGGTCGAAGAAGACTTGTTTGCGAACGGTAAGCCATCTCACTTCGCCGTTTCCCCAAACTACGCGATGATCGCGACTAAACCAACCGGGACCTGACGGATCTAGCACCTGGTCGATGATCTCAAGCAGTTGGGCGCGTTCTTCTGGGTGAAATGTGGCGTGGATGCGCGAACGCAAGACGACTAATTCCGCAGGGGGTAAACCGTATAAAGCGGCAGCTTCCTGGGAAAGCTCGACTGTATTCGAGGCGTAATCGAATTTTGCCACGGCAAAACCCGCAACTTGCATCCCCAATCGCCAACGCTCTTCTGATTCGCGCAAGCTTTGTTCGACTTGCTTGCGATCGCTAATATTAGTAAACAGGATGGCAAACTTGTGGCTTTGCGGATCGCCGATGGGGAAAGCTCTGACTTCAAACCACCGATTCATCGCTTCAGATCGATGCTCAAACCGCGCTGGTTCCCCCGTCAGCACGACTCTGCCGTAAGTTTCAAACCAAAACGCTTCCAAATTGGGCACGAGTTGGCGCGCCGTTTTGCCCGTCGCTTGCTCAAGACCCGTCATTTGTTCAAATACTTGATTGACTTCCAGGAAACGGTAATCAATCGGTTCGCCGTTTTCGGAAAACAGCATTTCGCAGACGCAGAAACCTTGATCCATTGTCTCGAACAAGGTGCGATACCGAAGTTCGCTGTCGCGCAAGGCGGCTTCCGATTGTTTGCGAGCGGTGATATCCTGGAAAATCAGCATAATTTCATCGATGCTGCCACTATCGTCATAAACTGGAGCAGCCGAAATGCTGACAATTAATTCTGAGCCATCTTGTTTGCGGCGGTAGGTTTCGATGCCAAACAAGGTTTGCCCATTCGCCACCGCATCTCTCAGCTGCTGACATTCTGCGAGTCGATCGGGGGGCACAATTGGAATAGGGCGATGCAACACCTCGGCTTCACTCCAGCCAAACACCTCGCTGGCAGCTTTGTTCCACATCCGGACAGTGGCATTTGACTCGATCGCCACAATCGGCAAAGGCGATGATTCGATTAACGTTCTTAAGGTTTGGTTAGTTTGTCGCAGTTCTTGCTCGAAAAGTTTGCGCTCGCTGATATCCAGGGCGACGCCCAGCCAGTACGCAACCTTGCCAGTATCATCGGTTACGGGTCGAGCGCGGGTGTAGAGCCAGCGGTAAACCCCATCAGCGCGGCGGAATGGAATTTCAATATCATATTCAGAAACTTCTGCTGTTGCCGTTTTCCAAGCCGTATAGACGCGAGCGCGATCGTCTGGGCGAACCAACTCCACCCATCCATCGCCTTGCAACTCTGGTAGCGATCGCCCTGTGAATTCCAATCCCCACTGATTGCAATAGATAATCGAGCCATCTGGCTGACTGATAAAAACGATTTGGGGCGATAATTCTATCAAGGCGCGATAGCGTTCTTCGCTTTGACGTTGGGCAACTTCAGCAAGTTTGCGATCGCTAATATCCTCAACAAAGATGACAATTCCGCCCAGATCGCCGTTCTCGGTGTGCCAGGGACTAATTTCCCACCGCAACCATTGCAGCGATCCATCGGGCAGGGTAAAACTATCTTCCTCGCATTGTTGAATTTCTCCTGCCAAACTTCGCTGATGAGCTTGTTTCCAGCGATCGCCAATCTGGGGAAAGATTTCGTAATGCGATCGCCCCAAAACCGCCTCAACTGACTCGAGTTGGTAAGTTTCCACCCAGCGCTGACTGAGAGCGACGTAATTCATGTTGCGATCGAACATAGCGATACAGGCAGGGGCATATTGAATAAACAACCGCAGAAGAGCTTCGCTTGTCTGCATTGAGTCTTGTTGGTTACCAACCTGCATCGGGACAGACCTAACCCCCCCTGCCCCCCTTCCCTGCAAGGGAAGGGGGGAGAAAGAAGACTCCCCTCTCCTTGCAGGAGAGGGGTTGGGGGAGAGGTCTTTCTGCCGCCCCATCGCCTGACGATTTTCTGCGGTGACATCAGCTATTGTCGTCACAACTGCATAGGGTGCAGATTGATTGGCGCGAAACAACGGCTGTGCATCAAGCAGCAGCCACACCAGATCGCCATCTTGGCGATAGAAGCCGATAGTCACATTGGAGCATGGTTGTCCGCTGCGCAGCGCCACTACCGCTGGATTTTCCTCTGGTAAAAAAGTCGATCCATCGCGATGAATGAATTGCCGGGGGGAATCGAACAACGTCTTGCCAATTAATTGCTCGGCGGTTTTGCCCAAAATCTCGGCAGCGAAAGCATTGCAGGCAGCGATCGCGCCATCGGCAAATTGAAGCACCATACCATCTGCCCGAAAAGTCGTTGCAGACTCTGATGGATTGCATTCCCAATTTCGGGCTAACTCAGACACTCGGTTCCTCCTGTTTCCCATTCCTGAGAATTACTGATGCCATACCAGTTTCACCTATAACACTTTTGCAGCACGAAGCCGCGCTAATTCCAAGGGGTGCTGACTGAAAAAGCGATCGCCATCAAAATTTTAAATAATTTTGCCAACAACTGCCCCATCAAACCAACAGGGATCTGGGACTGGTAAAGTTAGCGATCAGCTTGCTTTTATCAGTAATAGAAACCGGGTTTTTTCCAAAAACCCGGTTTCTATTACCAGCAGGAATTAGGCAAAAAAACTAAGGCTATCCGAAAAATATTGGGTTTAATTGTAGAGACGTTACATGTAACGTCTCTACTAGAGATTGACGCATCACCTTTGTTTTTGGCCCCGCGGATTGGCTGGCTTTTATCAGTTTCATCAACCCGGTTTTTGGAAAAAACCGGGTTTCTATTACCACCTAAACTGCCGCGATAGGTTCAGCTTTGGATTGCCACAAAGATGGCGAAACAAACGGGAACTTTGTCGAGGAAAAGCGGAGCGGGTAGTTGTACACCCAGCTTTTTATATTAATCGGCAATGTAATAAGTAATTATCAAGAGTAAGCTGCCAATGAATCCAATTACCAATTACCAATTCCCAATTACCAATTAGGGAACAGGGAAGAGGGAAGAGTTTTTCCGATTTCCTGTTCCCTCTTGTTTGTTCCCCGTTCCCTAATTGGGTGGGGTATAAATCCCCATGCCAAACCCCCTGTTCCCTCTTCCCCGTTCCCCGTTCCCTGTTTAAGTTTGTTAGGCAAAAATATGGAATAATCAGTAGGTGGTGTGGTTAACGTAGTGTAAAATTCACAGAAAAGGTTTGCTCGGGGTATACGGTGTTGGCTGGTTTCGGTAGTTGGTGCAAGAAAGTGTTGCCAGCGAGGTAACCAAACATCGTGCAGTCCAAATTTTAGCCAGCGTGGGTGAGTTGTTCACCTGAGCGCGAACTAATTTTTAACAAAAGCTCGTGCGGTCATGTTCATCAAACAGCTTAACTATCACGTCGCCAAATCAGCTCGCCAAGTCTCCCTGGGAACAGTCCTGACAGTACCCTTCGTGGTGCAAATCGTTGCCACAGAGGGAATTGTGCAATTAATGGGCGGCGATATGACGGTGAATTCGACAGTTGGAAAGGATACAACCTTCAAATTGGACATTCAAGCTAGCACCGCCGCTTTGGAACCCTTGGGATTTGAACTCAAAGAAGCTAGCAACCGGGACGATCGCGATCGCCATCTGGTTAGTTGCCGAACAAGTCGCGAAAATCAGCTGGCACAATCGAGGACTAGCTGATGGGATTCGCGCCCAAGGGTAGCTACCCTACCCTTCGGGAACCCCTGGGGGGAAGGGGTGCCGCTAATCTCGGTACGCTGCACGCCCATTGTATCGACAATTTTGAAGACGACAAGATTTTACAGTTAATTAAGTAACGTACAATTCCATGCCAAGCAACAACTCCAAGGGTAATATTTTAATCGTTGACGATACACCAGAAAACTTGCGCTTGTTGGTGGGAGTCTTAAACGAAAAAGGATATCAAACTCGCCCCGTTCCTCATGGTAAGTTAGCTATATCAGCAGCCCAATTAAATCCTCCCGATTTAATTTTACTCGACATTCTGATGCCGGAAATGGATGGCTATGAAGTCTGCGCCAAGCTAAAAGCAGATGACAAAACTAAAAAAATTCCAGTAATTTTTATCAGTGCAGTTAATGAAGTATTGGATAAAGTCAAAGCGTTTGCCGTTGGTGGAGTAGACTACATCACCAAACCCTTTCAGGTTGAAGAAGTTTTGGCAAGGGTAGAAACCCACTTGGCGTTAGTTTCCGCCCACAAGAGTCTGGCGGCTAAAAACGAAGAGTTGGCTGCCAAAAATGTCGAACTAGACTCAACATTGCAACAACTAAAAAGCACCCAAGACGAATTGATTCAATCGGCAAAAATGGCAGCTTTAGGACAACTGATTGCTGGCATTGCTCACGAAATCAATAACCCCTTGGGCGCGATTACATCCTCGGTGAGAAACATTGCAATATTTTGGAGCGATCGCTTGCTCAATTTCCCCCAATTTATGCAAGAACTCTCCCCATCTCATCAGCAGTATTTTATAGATTTACTGAAACAAATAAGCCAAAAAAATCAAAGTTTAACCAGCAGAGAAGAACGCAAACTGAGAAACTCATTAGCGGCGCAACTCGAAGCGTGCGAAATTGAAAACGCCTCAGACTTGGCAAGTTTATTAGCGATCGTAGGCATTAAAGATATCGAACCATTTTTGCCGCTATTAAAAGCTCCTGAGAGCGAATATATTTTAGAAAATGCATATCAATTCGCCAACGTTCAAACCAGTATCAGAAGCATCACTACTGCCGCAGAAAGGGCAAGGAAAGTTGTTTTTGCTCTGAAAAATTACGCTCGTTATGACAACACGGGCAACAAAATAAACGTAGATATTACGGAGGGAATAGACACCATTTTAACGCTTTATAGCAATCAACTAAAACAGAATATAACCACGAGCAAAAACTATCAGGATTCGTTACCCTCTATCTCGTGTTACCCCGACGAACTCAATCAAGTCTGGACAAATATCATTCACAATGCTTTGCAAGCAATGGACTATCGCGGGACTTTAACCATTGAAGTCAAGCAGCAAGACGGATATATCAAAGCCAGCTTCACCGACAGCGGTAAAGGCATTCCCCCTGAGATTATGCCGAAAATATTTCAACCTTTCTTCACTACCAAACCACCCGGTGAAGGCAGCGGTCTGGGATTAGATATTGTCCAAAAAATTATTGATAAGCATCGAGGTAAAATTGAGGTAGAATCTGTACCAGGTCAAACCACATTTACTATATCCTTGCCCCTAGAGGCAGAGGCTTTATGAACAAAAAAAACTCGCCTAAGCCTGTCATTTTATGCGTTGATGATGAGGTAAACGTTTTACAAAGCTTGCGAATAGCACTGCGAAATGGTCTGGGGGATACTTACTTCTATGAAATTGCTGAAAGTCCTGATGAGGCAATGGAAATCCTCGCAGATATAGATTGGGAAACCATGCCAGTAGTCGCGATTATCTCCGATTGGTTAATGCCAGGAATGAAAGGAGACGAATTTTTAATCGCTGTTCATAAAAAATATCCCCAAATAGTTAAAATTATGATGACCGGGCAAGCAGATAAATCAGCCATCGCTCGAGCCAAAAAATACGCCAATATGCATGATTGTGTATCCAAACCTTGGAGCGATCGCCTACTGATTGAAACGATTAAATCAGCGTTGGATCAATGATGAATCAACCTATTATTATATGCGTATATGATGAAAAAACTATCCTAGATAGCCTGAGAATTGAGTTAAAAAATGCGTTTGGAAGCGAATACACGATCGAAATCGCTGAAAGTGGAGAAGAAGCTTTAGAAATTGTCAGAGAAGCATTAGAAAACCAGCAGGAAATTGCCGTCGTCATTTCCGACTACATCATGCCCAATATGAAGGGAGATGAATTGCTCGAACGCATCCATAATCTTTCCCCCAACACCCTGAAAATCATGCTGAGTGGGCAAGCAGATTTAGCGGCAGTGGGAAGGGCGATAGAACGGGCAAAATTATATCGTTATATAGCCAAACCCTGGCATAGGCAAGACTTTAAATTGACAGTATCAGCAGTAAATAGTTATATTCAAGACCGAAAAATAGCAGAACAAAATGCGAATTTATATCCCATGAATAAAGAGTTAGCTCGATTAACCCGCTCACAAGAAATCCCAATCGAAGAACTCTCTCAAATCAACAAAGCTGTCTATCGCTTTGTGCCGCGTGAATTTCTCAAGCTTTTAGATAAAGAAAGAATTGTCGATGTGCAATTAGGCGATGGCGGACAGCAGGAAATGTCAAGATCTTCGCGAATTTACTACCATATCTGAGGACATGAGTTGCCAGGAAAATTTTAATTTTATTAATTCTTTTCTAGCTTACATGGAACCAGCCATTATGGAAAATAATGGGTTTATTGATAAATATATTGGCGATGGGATTATGGCACTCTTTAGCGGTTACGCAGATGATGCGGTTAAAGCGGGAATTGCCATGTTGCAAAATCTCGCCGAGTTCAACGAGAAACGCGCAAAATCTGGCGCTTTGCCGATTAAAATTGGTATTGGCATCCATACCGGATCGTTAATGTTGGGTACGATCGGGGGACACAGCAGAATTGATAGTACGGCGATTGGGGATACGGTGAACTTAGCTTCTCGTCTGGAAACCCTGACAAAAACTTATCAAGCATCGCTATTGATCTCTCACGAAACTTGGTATCGCTTGCCAAACCACCAAAATTATAGTATGCGCTTGCTCGAGCGAGTCAATGTTAAGGGTAAGTCAAAATCTGTAGCAGTTTTTGAAGTCTTTGATGGGGATTATGAGTCAGTTAAACAGGGAAAATCAACCACAAAATCGATGTTTGAACAGGCAGTTTGCCTGTTTCATGGAGGTTTTTACACAAAAGCAGAACAATTGTTTAAAGAGTGTTTGCAGATTAATAACAGAGATACAGTCGCTCAATTTTATCTGGAACGATTTCAACAGCATTTAATTAAAACTATCCGATTGTAGGAGTTATATCATGTCCGCGAGAGATCGGTAGTGTATCGATGGCTAATTGTTAATTGCTAATTGGTAATATAGTATTTTTCCTGATTGAGCCATTAGCGATTAGCTATTAGCAGTTACACAACCGTTGCTACTGGACATGATATTATTCGGATCGCAGATAGCACTAATGAGCGATCGCACCCATGCCACCTTACCCAAAGAAACCGGGTTTCTGGGTCGAAACCCGGTTTCTCGCCTCGTCATGGGTAAGTCCTGACCAAGTTTGTTCTCATCCCTTGTGTATATTGCAGCACCTGGAGTCGCTGTAAAATTCCCAAATTTACAATACCGATGCAATACCACACGATATCACTCTTACCTGGGTTGCGGGGGTATCACCCCCTAACAGTATTTATACTGTAAGCTGTATAACGAAGTTAGCTTCCGATATACTGGCGTCAACGGGTTCTTTCCCCGGAGACAATAAGTATTGATGCTTAGGTATTTTTACTGAAGACTTTACATATGTTTACTGGTAAATATAGTGTAGGGGGTGCAAGTGTAAAGTTTTTAAGTTTTCCCTACCAGCTTTTTGAAATAATAACCATCTAGATCTAGATTGCCCCTATGTCAATCAGATCCTTGCACCGCTTTGCCAAAATTTCTGGAAACGTACCGTTGCGCCTAGTCCTGACCGTACCGTTTGTGCTGCAAATCTTTGCTGCTGTGAGTATCGTCGGGTATCTGTCCTTCAGAAACGGACAAAAAGCCGTCCAAGACCTTGCCAGTCACTTACACGGCGAAATCGGCGATATTTCTGAATTGGATTTAATGGCGCAAATTAACGCCAACAATCGCACCACGATTTTGCTGTGTATTGTCGCTTTAATTGTCTCAACCGTTATTTGTATTTTGACAGCCCGCTGGATTGTCAAACCGATTCTGAATTTGAACGCATCAGCTAAAGCAATTGCCAAAGGAAAATGGGAACAAACTGTTAATCTAAATCGCAGCGACGAAATCGGGCAACTTGCCAAATCCTTCAGCGTCATGGCAGGTCAATTGCGAGCATCTTTTTCTACCCTGGAAGCCCAAAATGCCCAATTACAGCACCTCGACAAAGTCAAAGATGAATTTTTAGCCAACACCTCCCACGAACTGCGAACGCCTCTCAATGGCATCATCGGTATCGCTGAATCGATGCTAGACGGTGCGGCGGGTTCTCTATCAGAAATACAGTGTCAAAATTTGCTAATGATTGCTGGTAGCGCCCGCCGACTCAGCCAATTAGTTAACGATATTCTCGACTTTTCTAAACTGAAACAGCAAAAACTAGACCTGCAAGTTCGCAGCGTGGAAGTGCAAGGAATTGTTCAGGTTGTCCTGACTGTCAGTCAAGCTTTAGCGGTGAACAAAAACTTGCAATTTATCAACGCCGTTCCTGCCGACTTACCCCTTGTTTATGCAGATGAAAACCGCCTGCAACAGATTCTTTATAATCTGATCGGAAATGCAATTAAGTTTACCGACGCAGGCAAGATAGAAGTTTCAGCAGCTTTGGTAATGAGTAATGGGTCACCCCCCTCAATCCCCCCTACAAGGGGGGAAGAAGGTAATGGGAAACAATTACCAATTACCAATTCCCAATTACCCAAACAAATCGCCATTACCGTTTCCGATACCGGCATTGGTATTGCAAGCGATCGCATCGAACGCATCTTCGATCCGTTTGAACAAGGCGATGGTTCGATTGTCCGCCAATACGGCGGCACGGGATTGGGTTTAGCCCTCACCAAGCAGCTGGTAGAATTGCACGGCGGTAAAATATGGGTTGAATCTCAACTTGGCATCGGTTCCCGCTTCACTTTTACCTTGCCTGTTTCATCCCAAAAACTGAGTACAAACGTCCCTTGTTGCACCTCCACGGAATGCACGCTCTTACCCCCCTATCTTGGGGCGCACTGTCTTGTTCCCCTACAGACTGGAAAATCTCATACCGAATTGTGTTCCAAGGTGGTAGACAAGGAGAAAATACCATGTATCAACCCAACTTTATATCGGCAATCAAACCAACTATCTTCCTATTCACCCGTTACCGATTCCCACTCAAATTCGGAACAATTCAGAATTCTAATTGTTGATGATGACCCGATCAATCTCCAAGTTTTAAACAATCACCTATCCTTAGAAGGCTACCAGGTAATCCAAGCTTTAAATGGAGAGCAAGCGCTTTCCATCCTCCAAAGCGGGCAAGAATTTGACTTGATCGTTCTCGATATTATGATGCCCCGGATGTCTGGTTATCAAGTATGTGCCAAACTGCGGCAAAAATATCCGGCACACGAGTTACCCGTCGTTATGTTGACCGCTAAAAATCAAATATCCGATCTAGTGACCGGGTTTCAATTCGGAGCCAATGATTATTTAACTAAACCTTTTTCCAAAGATGAACTCCTCACCCGGATTAAGTTTCACATCCAACTATCAAAAACAAACCATGCCTACGGGCGCTTTTTCCCCCATAGGTTTCTAGAATTTTTGCAAAAAGAAAGCATCGTCGATGTCAATTTAGGCAATCACGTCAGCAAAGAAATGGCGGTAATGTTTAGCGATATTCGCTCGTTTACCGCGCTGTCGGAAACCATGACGCCCCAAGAAAATTTTGACTTTGTTAATGCCTATATGCGCCAGGTAAGTCCCAAAATTAGAGAGCATAACGGCTTGATTGTTAAATATTTGGGCGATGGAATGATGGCTGTGTTTCCTAATGGCGCTGACGATGCAGTCAAAGCGGGTATTGCCAAATTGCAACAAGTACAAAAATACAATATCCAGCGCATCGCCAGTGGATATCCACCGCTGCAAGTGGGAGTGGGGATAAATTTCGGTCACATGATGGTGGGAATTGTGGGAGAAATAGCCCGAATGCAGGGAGATGCTTTTTCTGATGAAGTTAATTTGGCATCTCGATTAGAAAGTTTGACGAAGTTTTATGGCGTTTCTTTGGTAATTTCGGAAAATGTCTTGACTCATTTAAGTCACCCAGAGCAATACCAAATCCGCTTTCTGGACAAGGTAATCGTTAAAGGCAGACAAGAAGCGATTTCTATCTATGAAGTTCTCGATGCCGAACCCGATTTAGTCCGAGATTTAAAGTGGCAAACTCTGCCTGATTTTGCCCGGGGTTTAAAACATTATCGCCAGCAAGAATTTACCGCTGCACAAGCGTGTTTTAAGCGCGTATTGCAGGTTAATCCTGAGGATAAGACGGCTGGGTTGTATCTAGATCGGGTGCATGAGTTGATGGGGGTATGTCTGCCTAAGAATTGGTCTGGGGTTTGGGTTTTGCATCAGAAATAATCCCCTGATAATAACGGTTGATGGCAGATTTGCGATTTTCAAATAACTTTAACAGTGCGTCTACCACAGGTCGCGTTACAGTCCCATCAAAGCTAGAAATAAAATCAACCGCAGAAAGATTTCCTTTAAAAAACTCTTTCGCTCTGGCGCTTTGTTCTTGCAGAGCTTCAAATCCGATTGATTTGACTATAAACGCCGCCAAAGGTGAATCTTTTAAATCGGCAGTTGCGCTCTTGGCTCTTCCGTTTTCTAATAAATCCAAGACTTCCGATTCCAAATCGTTTTTGGGATGAAAGGCATCGACAACTTTAGGCAGAAAAGTTTCCAAGCGCACGCCGCGATAATCGTGGTAAGGCAATTCCCCCATTAGAGTAGCTAGGGAAACATCAAATCCCAAGCTAAAAGCAAGCGATTCCATCAGCGCGATCGAAACCAGTTTGCTCCCCAAATAAAGCCGCGCAATTTCGATATTTCTCCTGGCACCGTTCTGCAAACGCGAGTAGGTGAGATCGTCTGGTTCTCCTCGAAATTGATTAAATATCGCTTCAGGTTGCAGAAAATTCATGAAACTTTCCATCTTTTGCAGCGCCATTCGGTACTCGCGCACCGTGTAAGAGCGGCTGATAAAGTTATGATTGGTTTCCGGTAATAAGTTCCAGGTATTCGCCAAAAAATACGCCGAACTCGGATGAGCAAAACCGCTGACATCCCGATTGGCGACGCGCTGGGCGCGCTTGACGATTTGTTCGATCGCAAGATCGCTCAAACCCAGGTTAAACCGATGATTGGTTCTTCCCAAGCGTTGGTAGAGGCGATCGCTTGCCGTTAATCCCTCTTTTGATTTAGTCCGAAACGGAATCGTCGCTTCAATACACGCCGCAATCTCCATCAGTCGAGAAAGTGAGAAAAATGGCTCTAAAACTTTTGTTGCCACCAGCGCACTCAGAAATTCGTTTTCTCCCGCAAACGGATCTAGCACCTGCCCTGGAACAAACCCGAACACACAAGCTACCATCTCAAACGTTATATCAGCAGGCAATTGAAAAGTTTCGCGAATTCGTAGCTTTTCCCTTTCCTGCTTAATGAACGGCGTAATGTAATAACTCAGGTTAAAGTTAATGCTGCAATCGACCTGCACGTACACCAAATCGTGAAACAAAGCCGCCAAAACTTCAATCCCATCTTCATTCCCGCCCACTTCAATCACGTGCTGCGGCGTATGAAAATATCGCCAGTAACCCGTCATCGGTTGAACAATCAGGTCGGCAATCTTGTAAATTTGAGTCAAATCGACTTCTACCTCTAGGCGACCCATTGCCCAGATCAGCTTTTCTAAACATTGTTGATGTGCCTGGGCGCTATCCATCAAACTCTCTCGCACTTTACTCGCTCCCCATCTCGTTTTCGTCAGATACACCACAAAGTTCATATATATGTAAGCGGTTAGCCGCTTAACTTGTATTTAACTTATATTTAGACCTATTTCCCTCAGTTATTCTACATATCCTAGGGTGAAAGCGAGCCGAATCAACGGTTATGTAGCTTTATCTACGGAAAATGGTATTTCCTGCATGGGGAAAGTTGATTTATCTTTTCCCCCTCACTCTCACGCAGCTAGGTCAGCAGTTAATATCCCATTTAGCCGTTCGCACGCACACTTTCCTGACAGTTCGCTTGCGAAGACAAGACTAGCAGATATATCAAGCTCGCCATTAGCAATTAGCCATTAGCACTTTCTTTGACCGCGTCAAGTATAAGTATCCTAACTTTATTTTCTCCTTTGCCGCCTCAATTCATCGTTAAAATTTGTTAATGCTATTGTTAAGTATAAATTAACTAATCGTTAACAAAAACTTATATATTTTAACTTTAGGCGTATTATATACCAAACCTAGAAATTCCTTTGAGAGTGAATTATGATAGAAGGAATGCTTCCAAACAACAGATACGGCATCAGTAATAATACTGAAGTATTATTACTGATTCTCAGGTCAGGGAAACGCATCAACCAAAAAATGTTGAGTACACCCTAGCCAAAAAGTGTGAATAGCGATCGTGGAAAAACTAGATAATCTTACGTTGAATTCAACTCTGGCAGATCTTCCCAGCCATGAGTGTAAAGTAGACTTAAAAACCGTTGGGCAAGTGGTAGCAAAAGCACTCCAGCGGCAGCCAGAATTACCAGGGATAATGATTACTGCCAATAATAATAAAATAGTAGGCATGATCTCGAGGGCAAGATTTTTTGAATGGCTCAGTCGTCCCTATGGGTCAGAGCTTTTCCTCAAACGCCCGATCGAGGTGATGTTGAACATGATGGGCGAAGAATTTAAGGCGATTCCAGATGTAGAAATCCGCCTGGCAAAGTGCCTGGTGTTGCTCGCAGATTGCCCCATCGACAAAGCAGTTGAAATCGCCTTGCAGCGTCCCCCATCCCTAGCCTACGAACCGATAGTTATTGCCGGGGAAAATAGCCAATGGCGGTTACTGGATATGCAAGTTTTGCTACTGGCTAAATCCCAGCTATTTGCCCTGGCAAAAGAATCTGCTGATGCAGCTAACCGAGCTAAAAGTGAATTTTTAGCCAACATGAGTCACGAACTGCGGACGCCTCTCAATGCCATTCTCGGGTTTAGCCAAGTGATGAAACGCAGCTCATCTTTATCGGCAGAACAGCAGCAATATTTGGGTATTATTAACAGCGCTGGCGAGCATCTGCTGGAATTAATCAACGATGTTCTGGAAATGTCCAAAATAGAGGCTTGCCGAACTACATTTTACCAGAGGAGCTTTGACTTGTACCGCTTGCTGGATAATCTGCACGAGATGCTGCAACTGAAAGCCTCATCCAAAAACTTACAGCTAATTTTTGAACGGGCATCAGACGTACCTCAATACGTGCAAACCGACGAGCGGAAGTTACGTCAAGTCTTGATTAACCTGGTAGGAAATGCCATCAAGTTTACCGAAAAAGGCAGCGTGACTTTGCGGGTAATGGGTAATCGGTCATTGCATTCCCAGGCGGAGCCAGGGAACGAGGGTAATGAAAAAGACAATTATCAATTATTCTTTGAAATAGAAGACACCGGACTCGGCATGTTTACCGCAGAAATAGAGCAATTATTTGCTGCCTTTGTCCAAACAGAAACAGGTCGAAAATCGGGACAAGGGACGGGATTAGGTTTAGCAATTAGCCAAAAATACGTGCAAATGATGGGGGGAGAAATTCAAGTTAAAAGTACTCCGGGTGAGGGGTCAATTTTTAGCTTTGATATCTTAGTTAAGCTAACTCAAAGCTCTGACATTTCTCATCTTCAAGCAACTCGCAAAGTGATAGGTTTAGCACCGAACCAGCCACAATATCGCATTTTGGTTGTTGATGATAGCTGGGAAAGCCGTTTGCTGTTGGTGAGATTGCTGACATCCCTAGGTTTTGTTGTCCGCGAAGCCGAAAATGGTCTACAAGGGTTTCACCTGTGGTCGAGTTTCTCGCCGCACCTAATTTTTATGGATATGCACATGCCGGTGATGAATGGGTATGAATCCACCAAACAGATTAAAGCCCATTTCAAAGGTCAGGAAACAACTATTATTGCTTTAACTGCCAGCGCGTTTGAGGAAGAGCGAAAAGCTATTTTATCAGCGGGGTGCGATGAAGTTATCAGCAAGCCTTTCCGCCAAGAGGTACTTTTGGAAAAAATTGCCGCACGTTTAGGGGTGCAATATCTCTATGAAGATTCGGCAGTTCAGGAGCAAGATGAGGCAACTCAGGATGAATTAAATGCTTCTGAGCGATCGCTTGATTTTCACTTATCCCAAATGCCCGTTGAGTGGGTAGAAAAACTCAATAAAGCAGCGCTCAAATGCCGCGAGCGCGATATTATCCAGCTATGCGAACAAATTCCTAAAACCCACGCCCCTCTAGCCAAAACCTTAACTAATTGGGCTAATGATTTTCTGTTCGACAAAATCATAGATTTAATCCAAGCCGTTCCAGCTAAACAACCAGCGTTAATTCTAAAAACATAGCAGCCGTATCTGTTGCAGGTTACCTTGTGGGTTTCACCAGCAGAGCTGATATGGTGGGATGGTGCGTTATGCTATCGAAGAGATCACCCTACTAAATCTGAAATCTCAAATCTGAAATCGAAAAATGCTAGGAAACATTCTCATCGTTGATGATATACCAGACAATATCCGCCTGTTGGCAACGATCCTCACCGATCGCGGGTATGAAGTTGGTAAAGCGCGAAACGGGCAGATGGCATTGATGTCGGTCAAAACCGATCCGCCGGATTTGATTTTACTCGACATCAATATGCCGCATATGAACGGCTACGAGGTGTGCGAACATCTGAAATCCGACGACCAAACTAAGCATATTCCCGTAATTTTTATCAGCGCCCTTGATGAAGTTTGGGATAAGGTCAAAGCTTTCAATGTCGGTGGGGTGGATTATATCACAAAGCCGTTTCATGATGAAGAGGTTTTAGCCCGCGTTGCCAATCAATTGCAGATTCAAGCTTTGCAAAATGCCCTGAGAAAAGAGCAACAAAAGTCGGAGAATTTGTTATTAAATATTTTGCCGCAAGCCATCGTTGAAGAGTTGAAACAAACACAAAAGGCGACGCCGATGCAATTTGAGCAGGCGACGTTTCTTTTTTCCGATATTGTCCGCTTTACTCCCATGTCCAGCGCCATGCCTCCTGGGGATGTTGTCGATCTGTTGAACTTGGTTTTTTCTACCTTTGATGCACTAGCGCAACAACATGGAGTGGAAAAAATTAGAACGATTGGGGATTCTTATTTTTTGGCAGGGGGAATTCCCGTGGTGCGAGAAGACCATGCCCTTGCGATCGCTGAAATGGCGCTGGATATGCAACAAGCGATCGCGCGCTTCACATGGCCCAATGGCGAACCTCTGGCGTTGCGGATCGGTATCAACACCGGCGGGCCAGTGGTCGGCGCTGTGATTGGCACCCAAAAATTTGCTTATGATGTGTGGGGAAATGCTGTCAATCTCGCTTCTCGCATGGAGTCTCAGGGAGAACCCGGACGCATTCAAGTAACAATGGCTACTTACGAACGCTTGCGGCATCAGTATGTGTTAGAGAAACGGGGTGCGATCGCGGTTAAAGGTCAGGGGGAAATGACTACTTATTGGCTGATGAGTCGGAATTAGACGAATTGACGCAACTCTCCCACAAAATGCGATTCTTGACCCACGACATGCGGCTGATGGCACTTTTGTGACTCTCAAACAGCTTGACAACTCCGTCGATTAGAACTTTGGCGACTGCAGGATCGAACTCGGAAATAAAATCAATAGCAGTTAGTTCTTGTTTGAAAAATGCTTTGGCGCGACTGCACTGACAGCGCATTTCTTCAAATCCCATCGATTTAACCATAAACGTCGCTAAGGGAGAGTGTTCCATATCGTACTTGGCACTCTTAGCGCGTCCCTTTTCTAATAAATTCATCACTTCCCGTTCCAGGTCATTTTTGGGTTGATAGGCGTTCGCCACAACGGGAATAAAATTTTCCAAACGCGGGCTATCACAATTACCATTGGGCATGTTGCCCATCATGATTACTAGGGGAACGTCCGGGCCAATACTGGAAGAAAGTGCTTCGACGAAGGCGATCGCAACGAGTTTGCTCCCCAAGTAAAGCTTGGCAATTTCCAAGTTTTTCCTAGCAGTGCTATCCCACAATTTGAACGCGCGATCGCTCGGTTCTCCTCTATACTGACGGAAAATTACCTCTGGGCGCAGGAAATTCATAAAGCCTTCCATCTTCTCCAAGGCTAGGCGGTAATCGCGCACCGTGTAAGAACAATTGATCAGATTGTGATTGGTTTCGGGTAATAAATTCCAAGTATTCGCTAAAAAATGGGCAGGATTGGGATGGGCGAAACTGGCGACATCTCGGTTGCTGACGCGCACGGCTTTTTTGACAGCTTCAAACAGTTCTTCTTCGCTCAGGTTGAGGTTAAATTTCTCACAGGTTATTTGCAAGCGTTGAAACAGGCGATCGCTCACCGTTAAGCCATCCTCTGAGCTTGACCGGAAAGGGATGGTGGCTTCGATTCCGGCGACAATTTGAATCAGATGCTCTGGCTGCAAAAATCGCTCCAGCACTTTGACAGCTATCACCGCACTCAAAAATTCGTTTTGTCCGGCGAACGGTTGCAGCACTTGACCCGGAACAAAGCCAAACACCGATGCCACCATCTCGAACATTGGATCGGCAGGCAAGTCGGAAGGTTCGCGAATCACCAGCTGTCCTTTAACTTCTTTCGTATAAGGAGTAATGTAATAACTCAGTTGAAAATTAATGCTGCAATCGACTTGCACGTACACCAGATCGTGAAACAAGGCGGCTAGGACTTCAATCGCATCTTCTGTCGCGCCGACCTTGAAAATGTGCTGTGGGGTGTGAAAAAATCGCCAAGGCCCGGTCATGGGTTGAACGATTAAATCCGTTATCGGAGCCAGTTCCTGTGGCTCTACACTAGCCTGTAAGAGAGCGCACGCCCACATTAGCCGCTCAGTGCATTTTTGATACGCCTGTTCGATCTCCATCAATACCTCTCGCCCTTGATAAGCTCCTGTTTTCTAGGATACTGTTGGTCACCCCACAGGGAGTTGGAGGCCACAACACTGCCAGAATCTATGTGGGTGAAGAGTTTAGCGGTTGACGGCCTCAAGCTTGTCATAAAAACTTTTGCAGCGGAAGATATATTGCCAGATGTGTTGATGTGTGCCCTTCAAGCTATTTACCAGCGGCTTTGGAGTGCCAGACTTCGCCAGTTCTCCAAATTTACTGTTCCTCGTGCGCTTTCCCAAGCGTATTTATACCGTACCTCAAACCGGGCGAAAATTTTTGCCAATATGGCCTGAGAAAAGGTTGTTGACACTCCCCCGCATGAATGACGGGGGATTCTAGCGGTTGTCTAAGACTGTGGCTTTAGCCACAGTCTTAGACTCCTCGCCAGTTAAGGGACTGTCATCGACCCCATCCCCTGAATCGACCATAGCCATTGCAGCTACAACCTTCTGAAGATTCAAAGGACAAGCAAATCCATGCCACCCACCGATGACCTGACTCGCATTCCAATCAGAGTTGCAGCGATACCCATCAAACCCAGTGAACCAGTGCTTCACCCGTTTGCCAATCACCCCATTGCGGTGATCCGATTTGCTGGTATAAGCAGCAGGGACAGACTCAACTGGAACCCCTGCCCCAATCGCCTTATAGCGGGTGAATTGCTCCTGTTGATAGTACGCCCAATGGTCACGGTTTTCAGCAGCATCAGACTTGGTTTTCTTCCGCTGCTTGGAGGTTTGGCGGATGCCCGACAAGTCCTCAAACCGGATTCCCAAGCCAAAATCTTTAGCGAACCGAACCAACTGCTTCGAGATTTCGTGATTGATTTGCCTCATAATGCGACGCTCACGAGTCTCAAGCTGTTTCACCTTCCTGAGTTTTTTGGCCTCCTGAAGCTGCCTGCGAAGTTTCTGGAACCGACGACGCAGGGCTTTTACCCTGCCCCCCTTCCAGAACTTTCCAAAGCCTCCAGGCAACGCTGCAACTGCAATGTTGTTCTGCCCTCTATCCACCCCAATCCAGCCTTTCACCTGCCCTGCATCGGGAACTTCCATCGATACAGAAATCAGGGCATACCAGATCCCTTTCTTGGTCTTGCAGATCTTGATAGAGCCAAGTTTGGCTTCCCCTGCAATCACCTTCTCCAGGGTTTCGATATGCGAAGCGTGATGAACTTCAAGAGGGATGCGTCCTTTCCTGCCTCTAAGCAGGTTAAACGCCACAGCAAAAAGATTCCCCGACCTGGATATTTCGTAGTTTTGGTTATTGGTTTCAAGCCACATCCGCTTGAACTTCTTAACCCTGGTTTTCGCATTGGTGTTGCGAATCCTTTGGTTAATCCAGGCAGAACCAATCTCAATATGCTTAAAGGCTGCACTGGTCAGCTTCTTACGCTCCGATTTCTCGACTTTCAGCAAGTCGTTAGCCACTTCGGTATTGACGGCAGTTAGCCGTTCAAACTCAGCAGCCTTAACCGCATTAAGCCGATAAAAAGGGAGTTTTAGTGTCAGTGTTAGTTCAGCCATACTATTTTTCTAGCGTATCTTGCAAGCTCTGTAAGATACGGGCGGGATCGATCCCGCAGTGCGTTTTCATCCCCCGGTTGAAACACGGGGGCTTTCAACGGAGGTCTTTGTAAGGAGAAAATCCGCGCTAGTCCAATCCTTTTGTAGTCAGTATTCAGACAAACTCGACATTCTTTTTAACTCCTTGGGCATACTATAACCAATCTCAGATGGCTTTTGCAATTGCCGAGGGTCCTCATGGTTATCGGGTGCAGTTGCCCGCCTTTTTAGCAGGGTGCGATCGCGTCAAGTTGCTGTCAAAGATAGCAGATTCGACCAGTATCGACTTGCTCTCTAGGTTGGTATCGATTCTAGTCTAGTTGCTAGGATGCTCAAACGTAGGTAGAAAAAGTCGGAAAAGTCGGAAAAGTCGGAAAAGTCGGAAAATTGATTTCCAGTCTCTCCCCCATCTCCGGAAACCCTCGGACGACCACCATGACTAAAAGTAATTGTTACCTTCCAATTGCCAATCGGGTCGTCCAATCTCTCACCCGTTCCACCCTATGGCGATGCCGCGTCTGCGATTTTATTTTTCCAGGAGTTTTTTAGATGTACGATCTGACAAAATTTACCTTGAGAGACATGGTGGAATGCGGACTGGCATTACACCAGATGGGTGAGGGGGCGGCAAACATGGAACAAACCAGCAACAGAATTATCAAATATCTCTACGAACATTTAATCGCTCGACAAACGGGTGAGAAATCCTGTGCCTTGATTCGTTGCTTCAAAACGCACGCTTATGGGGAACTGGATGCCCATAGGCGCGAATACGCGCGCAGCATCTTGGGAGACGAAGTTCCCTCGCCGACGATGCAGTGCTTAACCCTGCTAGCGACCGCAGGGGAAAAATCCCAATGGAACTCGATGGAAGCATCCGCAGCACACAAAGCAATTCCGCTCAAAACCGAAGAATTGGTGGAACAGTCGCCGATGATCTCCCAACTGATCCGGCAGTTTGGCTTAAATATCAGTACGGTAGTAGAACCCGATCCAAATCTGTTGTTGGAGTTCGAGCAAAAAACATTTAACGTATTTTACCTCCCGGATGCCAAGGACAGCCCTTACATCCCCGCCCAAGACTCATTTGTGATTCCGTTTGGCATCAAGTCGGTACTGGGGTTTGGTGCTTTATTACCTTCGGGCAATTTATTTGCCATTATCATGTTCTTAAAAGTCCAAATTCCCCGCAGCACCGCTGAAATGTTCAGTACCCTAGCGCTCAACGTTAAAGCTGCCTTGTTACCCTTTGTTGGCGGTGCAGTCTTCGAGGGCGCATCCCCATCCGCCGCTTGCGGTAATAGCCAAAGCATTTCTGGGCATACTACTAGGGAGATTCAACAGCTAAAATCCCAGGTGGCGACCTTGACTCAGTTGCTCAACGTTTCCGAGAAATCAACATTAACCCAATCGGATCGACTCGAACAAACCATCGAGCAACTCTCGCAAACACTCGCAAGTCTGCAAGCGACTCAATCCCAATTAATTCAATCAGAAAAAATGGCAGCCCTCGGACAACTCGTTGCCGGGATTGCCCACGAAATCAATACCCCCCTGGGTGCAATTCGTTCCTCAGCGGGGAATATGACTAAGTTTTTAAGTCAAACCCTAGAACAATTACCCGCACTATTTCAATCCCTTTCCCCAGAGCAAGCAGAGAATTTTTGGCAACTCCTGCACAGGTCGAGCGAAGAAAAATTAATTTTGTCTGCCAAAGAGGAGCGTCAATTTAAGCGCGCATTAATTCGCCAACTCGAAGCCGAAGTAATTGATAATGCTTCTCCGATTGCCGATAGCCTGGTAGACATGAGGATTTATCGCGAAATCGACAGGTTTTTACCTCTGTTAAAACACCATAATAGCAAGTTTATCTTAGAAATTGCTTATAAACTTTCAGGCGTGCAAAGAGGCGTTGAAACCATCAACACTGCCACAGACCTAGCCTCAAAAGTCGTATTTGCCTTAAAAACTTATGCGCGGTACGACCGTTCAGGAGTGATGAAGCTGGCTAACATAATTGACGGCATAGAAACCGTGTTAACGCTTTATCAAAGTCAACTCAAAAAGGGAGTAGAAGTGATGCGGAACTATTCCGAGTTACCGATGCTACTTTGCTATCCCGACGAACTGCATCAAGTTTGGAACAATCTGATTCAAAATGCCTTACAAGCGATGAATAATCAAGGGACTTTAATCCTGGAAGCCGTTTTAGTAGAGCAGCAGGTTAAAATTGGGATTACCGATAGCGGGCCGGGAATACCAGAAGAGATTAAGTTTCAAATATTTGAACCATTTTTTACTACTAAACCCCCCGGAGAAGGCACGGGATTGGGACTAGATATCGTTAAAAAAATCGTGGAAAAGCATCGAGGAACAATCGCATTTAAAAGCCAACCAGGACGCACAACATTTAACGTTTTTCTGCCAATTAAACCAAACTAGGAGAGTGGGGAATGTGTAAACCAGTTATTTTATGCGTAGATGATGAAAAAATTGTTTTGCAGAGCCTAAAAACCCAACTTAAATCAGCCTTTGGGGATGCATATTTCTATGAAGTTGCCGAAGATGGGGATGAGGCTATAGAACTGATTAACGAATTAAAAGATGAGGGAATGAAGATTATTTTACTTGTCTCGGATTGGTTAATGCCGGGTATGAAGGGGGATGAGTTTCTGATTCGCGTCCATCAGGCATTTCCGAACATTATTAAAATCATGTTAACAGGTCAAGCTGATGAACAAGCGATCGCGCGGGCAAAAGAACAGGCAAATATCCATTCCTGCTTGTATAAACCTTGGGCTGAAGAAGAGTTAATCGAAACCATTCAATCTGCTTTAGCAAAATTATGACTCAACAGGTAATCATCTGTGTCGATGACGAGACAACCGTACTCAAAAGCTTAAAAACCGAACTAAAAGAAGCCTTCGGTAACAATTACCTGATCGAAATTGCCGAAGGCGGGAACGATGCCTTAGAGTTAGTCCAAGAATTACTAGAAGATGGGTATGAAATACCATTAATTATATCAGATTATGTCATGCCCGATATGAAAGGAGATGAACTATTAAGGCAGGTGCATTATCTTTCTCCCAAAACCCTCAAAATAATGCTTACAGGTCAGGCGACTATTGAAGGCGTTGCTAATGCGATCAAATATGCCAAACTTTATCGTTATATTACAAAACCTTGGGAAGCTGAAGATTTAAAATTGACGGTAACAGAAGCCGTTTATAGTTATCTTCAGGATAAAAAACTGGCAGAACAAAACGCCAAGCTGCAACAAATGAATCAGGCACTTGAAGCATTAAACCGCGAACAAGCGGCACTGATTGCCAAGTTGCACGAGAGCGAAAGTCGTTTGAGACAGTTCTTAGAAGCAGTCCCGGTTGGCGTAGAAGTAATTGATGTGCAAGGTCAACTTTATTTTACCAATCAAAGATCGCAGGAATTACGCGGTAAAACAGCCGTAACGTCAGAGCTTAATCCATTCTATATCGCCGGAACCAATCAACCATATCCTTGGGAAAAATTACCGCGATCGCGGGCATTAAACGGCGAAAACTCAACGGTTGATGATGTAGAAATACATCGAGGAAATAAGATTATTCCCATCGAAATTTGGGGCACGCCCATCTACGATCGAAATGGCAATATTTCCTATGCCATTGTCGCCTTTCAAGATATCACCGAACGCAAAAAAGCTGAAGCAGAGCGGCAAAAATTTATTGAAGAACTATTTGAACTTAATGCCAATTTGGAAATCGCGCTGCAAAAAGAATCAGAACTAACCCGCGCGGCGAGTCGTTTTGTACCGAATCAATTTCTCTCTTTGCTGGGACATCAAAGCATTGTCGATGTCAAATTAGGTGAAGCAGTGCAGCAAGAAATGACGGTACTATTTTCCGATATTCGCAGCTTCACCACCATCAGCGAAGGCATGACTCCCCAGGATAATTTTCAATTTATCAATGCCTTTCTGTCGCGCATGGAACCCGCCATCGTTGAAAATAACGGCTTTATTGATAAATACATTGGCGATGCAATTATGGCACTATTTGGTGGCAGTGCCGATGATGCGGTAAAAGGCGGTCTTGCCATGCTAAAAATGTTGAATGAATATAATACAACCAGGGGCAGACCCGGACGACCTACCCTACAAATTGGCATTGGCATCCATACAGGTTCTTTAATGCTGGGTACAGTCGGGGGATACTCGCGCATGGATGGTACGGTGATTAGCGATGCGGTTAACTTAGCTGCTCGCATCGAAAACCTGACAAAAGAATATGGAGTATCCCTATTAATCTCTCAACAAACTCTGTCCCGCTTGCAAAACCCAATGGAACACAACATTCGCTTCATCGAGCGAGTCACAGTTAAGGGGAAGTCCAAAGCCGTGGCAGTTTTTGAAGTATTTGATGGGGACGCTCCGCAAATTAAACAGGGAAAGTTAGCCACCAAATCAATGTTTGAAGAAGGTTTATTTCTTTCTTATCGACATTGCTTTACCGAAGCAGCTTTATTGTTTCAAGATTGTCTGCGAATTAACCCAAGCGATACCATCGCTCAAATCTATTTGCAGCGATGTCAGCAGTAGCTTTTATATTTGGCTAATGGCTAATGGCTAATCGCTAATAGGTGATTAACAAGCTCGCAATTAGCTATTAGCAATTAGCAGTTTACCGATATTGATAACAATCCAGCGAACAGGAGCTGACGTTCTTTCCCTGGCACCAAAAAATGACAAAAATCAAAACTAGGGAATCTACGGATACTACTCCTTGGCTTTATCAGTACCTGAAGCCCACTTCTTAGGGAATTTACGTAAAACTTTGGCTCAATAAAATTAGGAGAAAATATGTGGAATTTACGGATATTGCTGACCCCATCAGTTAATGGGTGCTGAAAAACTGTATAATCTACCTAGATTGCTATTTTTTGCTTGTTTATCCTCAGCATTTATTAGAAGTAATTGATGCCCAGAAAAAAATTAATATCTAAAAACATAAATGATAAAATATCTATGGTCAGGACTTACACACAGCCTCTACGGGAAGGGAGGGCATAATCTACCCTAGTATGGGTAGTGTCCAAGCAGGCAATTGGTGTAAGTCCTGTTTCTTTATTGATACAAATTTTGTTTATAGCTTCAAATCAGGCTATCCCATAAGCGTAGAGAATCTTTAGTTTGTCGCAAATTTTTCTGCGCTCATGGGAAAAGCCTTACAGGTGTCAGCTGTTTATTTCAAAACAACTGACAAGATCGCCATTAATCGTTAGCAATTTAGTTTTAGAGCTTAGTAGACCTACTGGAAAACGCTGCTACTATCTAGACTAGATTACCTGCCGCAAAGCACTTGACGCATTTTCTGCATATTGGCAGGTAAGTCCATGTGCATAGCTTGTTGGATAAACATCGAGGGAATAGGAATTAGAGGCGTTGCTGCCACGCTGTAGGTGAGTAAAGTGCCGCTACCGCAATCTTGCAGCTTTAAATCTGCCGAAAAATCGACAAAGCTGCCTTTTTCCATCCGGAATTGGATTTGCTGTTGCACCACCTCAATTACTCGCAGGTAGATTTCTACCTCGGCGGTGAACATCAAAAAAGCTTTCCGTGCCATTTGATACAGACGCTTGCCGCCAGAGGTGAAACTATCTACCGGGTGTAACTCTTCGCTCTTAATCACATCGGGGAAGTAATGCACCCAGCGCGAGTAGTCAGTTAGCTGCTGCCAAGCGTGGGATCGCGCGATCGGTAGGTACATGCTTGCCGTACACGCGCCACCCCAAGCAGAGTGCGATCGCGTTTGCAGCAAAATCTCACCGCGCAACAGAGCTGGATCGATCGAGTCGGAGGCAAAACGTACTGTCATGTGGCTTAATTAACTCCCTACTAACACCAATCGAGTTTAAGGTCGTAACGGTCTAATACGATAACCCAAAGGTTACTACACCTTCTATATTTCAAGTTACCCACCTTAGTTAAAAAAACTGCAAAGTTTTGATGAAATCTCCAATAATTTTGTCCCTGACATTACCGAGATGGCACTTTGCTACCACAAAAACTTTAAATACTTAGTGATACAAATCACCAAAAATCATGCGGTTAAACTCGGATATGGCGTGTAATCTTGATGAAGCTATGGTTTTTTTGAGTATTTCTGCCCTGGGGTCAAGCAGGTGCGGCAGATCGGGGAGAGTGTAGGGGCACGGCATCTTTATATCTTGTCTTCGGCGCCCGATAACTTGATGTTGCCGTGCCCCTACACCCGAATCGAAAGCTGTATCTTGCATCCCATGCCATAATGAGGTCGTAATCGAGCGGCATCGAAAGCAGTGAGTGGTTCACCTAACTCTGACAATTCGATATTTGTGCGGTCTTTTTTCATCCTTTTGGGAGTCACGGTAGCTTTTTGGCTGTTGAGAGGATTTGGAATGCGCCCGTTTACTTCGATTCCGGGTGGCATTATCTGGGTGTTGATGCTACTTTGCATCGTTACGGGTATTTTGAGCTACTTGCAAGCTACTAGGTGGTAAGCCGGTGTGCGGGTGAGCAAGTGAGCAGGTGAGCGGATGAGTGGATAAAAATTGCTTTTCCCGTATCAACGATAATCTTGCCTTACTCCTTTCCCACCCGCAAAATTACTACTATAGGACTTACGCAAAGAAACGTTGGTGATACGAAAAATCGTTGGTTTGGGAACCAGAGAGCAACTCTTCACCAAAGTTTCTTTTCTCGTCTTGCGTAAGTCCTGTACTATTGAACCGCGAAGACGCAAAGGACGCGAAGCAAGAAGAAGGAAGAAGTAGATAATCTTCTGGCACCGAAGCGAGTAAATCTCTCTGACCATCCCACCTGCACCCCGACCCCACGATAAAATTATCGATCGACCTCAAGGGTGATTCGGCTCTTGGATCGGGTCCATTATTCTCCCGAAGGATGGGAAGGAGACACAAAAATGCAACAATACGTATGCTCGGTTTGCGGCTATGTTTACGACCCAGAGCAAGGCGACCCAGATGGCGGCATCGAACCGGGTACGCCGTTTGAAGATATTCCGGATGATTGGGTTTGTCCCGTTTGCGGGGCAGCCAAATCAGATTTTGAACCCTTAGATTAGTCGATTTTTTGTGCAACTTTTGAAGATAGCAGTTATTGGGGGTGGGGCAGCGGGTTTTTTTGGCGCGATCAGAGCTGCCTCTGCCAATCCCGACGCCATTGTCACGTTACTCGAAGCCGGACGGCAACCCTTGACAAAAGTCCGCATTTCTGGTGGGGGTCGCTGCAATGTCACCCATGCCTGCTTCGACCCGGCTTTATTGGTGCAATATTATCCCAGAGGTGGAAAAGCTTTGCACGGCGCGTTCAATCGCTTT
The DNA here is from genome assembly GCF_041929235.1 of Microseira sp. BLCC-F43. NCBI lineage: Bacteria > Bacillati > Cyanobacteriota > Cyanophyceae > Aerosakkonematales > Aerosakkonemataceae > Microseira > Microseira sp. BLCC-F43. The sequence goes on along the minus strand of NZ_JBHFNP010000045.1, from coordinate 58,009 downwards.
CAACCCCGCGATACCGTTGCTTGGTTTGAGTCGCGGGGCGTTAAGCTCAAAACCGAATCGGATGGACGCATGTTCCCGATTACAGATAATTCGGAAACAATTGTGGACTGTCTTTACGAGGCAGCGAAGGAAGTCGGGGTAAAAATTCGCATCGGCATGTCCGTAGTTGGCATCAAGGTACAGGAGCAATTACCCATTACCAATGACCCATTACCAATTACCCACAGATTTGAGATTGAGTTGAAAGCGGGAGGAAGTTTGCAGTGCGATCGCATCCTGCTCGCCACTGGCAGTAACCCGATAGGCTACCAAATTGCCCAGTCATTAGGACACCAGATCGAACCGCCAGTCCCCTCCCTGTTTACCTTTAACATTAAAGATAAAAGACTAGAAGATTTAGCCGGTGTTAGCGTTGATAGCGCCCGCTTGCGATTGCCAATCGCGGGTAAAACCGCTTTAGAACAAACCGGCGCATTACTCGTCACTCACTGGGGTTTAAGCGGCCCTGCCGTACTGAAACTTTCGGCTTGGGGTGCTAGATTGCTCCACGATTGTAACTATCAAACAACCCTGGTAATTAACTGGCTACCGCAATCCAATCGGGAAAATTTACACCAACAACTACTAGCCGTTAGATCCCAGTTAGCGCGACGCCAAATAGCTGCTAATTGCCCAGTTCTCCTGCCGCGACGCCTGTGGCAGCAGTTAGTTACTTATGTAGGTATTGATGCAGAACAAAAATGGGCCGAGTTATCTAACAAAGTACTAAATCAACTGATTCAAGAACTTTGCGAAGGCAAATATCAAATTCAGGGGAAGGGCGTTTTCAAGGAAGAATTTGTTACCTGCGGCGGCGTCCGTTTAAACGAGGTCAATTTTAAAACAATGGAAAGTCGGATAGTGCCCGGTTTGTTCTTTGCTGGCGAAATTCTCGATATCGATGGCGTTACGGGTGGATTTAACTTCCAAAGTGCTTGGACAACTGCATGGCTAGCCGCTAGGGGGATGTGCGACCAGGGGGCGAACTGATAATTTTTATCGTAGTTGGAACTAAATCATTGCATTTGGGTCAAATGAAACTAAATTTCAGATGAATTTCCATCTCATATCATGTCCGTTTGATTACCCATAGTTAGGACTGACGCCCAGACGCGGGGACACGGGGACGGGGAGAGTTTTAATTATGGGTGAAAAGCCTGACATGATATGAAATCTAAAACTTCAAGGGGGAACTATTAAAATGTCATTTGCAATTTTTGACGAACGTTTTTACCTGGAGAGAAACCCTGACGTGAGAGCAGCTGTAGCGTCACGATCTATCGGTTCGGCACTGGAACACTTTCAACGCTTTGGTATCGGAGAAGGCCGCGTTCTCGTCTCATCCCAATGGAACGAATCAGAGTATTTGCGACTAAATCCGGATGTAGCAGCTGCTGTAGCAAGAAGGGAACTCGCTTCGGGACTACAACACTTTATTTTATATGGGGAAAACGAACGCCGTCCCGGCGCCCCCGTCATCGTTAGGGAAGCGGGTTTCAACGAATCGTTTTACCTATCCCGCAATACCGATGTAGCAGCAGCTGTTGCTAGGGGTGAATTCGCTTCTGGAAAGGCTCACTTTATTCGGAACGGACAATTAGAAACTCGATTGGCTGTATTTACAGGCACAAGCGGGGATGACATTGTTACTGGGATCGGTCAGCAAACGGGTGTGGTCGGAGTACAAGTGGATGTTATTGCTAGCAGGGATATGCCCGATATTAGACCCGTAAGTTTGGGAGTCGGTGAACTCGATTTACTGACAGGTTCTGGCGGGTTTGATACCTTTATTTTGGGCGTAGGCAGAAGCCCTGCTAATGCGTTTGCTCAAAGATTTTACGTGGGCAGGGGCGACGGCGACTATGCTTACATCAAGAACTTTGAGCGCAATCGAGATGCGGTTCAGCTAGCGGGAAGACCGAGCGACTACAATATTGCGACTGGTGGGACAGTGCGCGTGGGAGGAGTAGATCTACCGGCTGTGAGCATTCTTACTAATACTGGCGATCGCGTAGCTATAGTGGAAAACGTATCATCCCTACAGTTGACTCAGGACGATCCCAATCAAAACATCTTTTTCCTCGCCTAGTAGGCTTCTTGAGCAGAGGGGCAAAAGGTGCTCCAGGGGCAAAGGGGAAATTGAATCAACATTCTCCCCATCTCCCCATCTCCCCATCTCCTGGAGCACACCCGCTCCTATTGGATCGGTTGGATGCGAACCGGACCGCTGGGTATAGTCCCAGGTTGATTAAAGCTGGGTGGTGCAGCGGGTGGTGGGGGTGGTGCGATCTGTTGTTCGCCAAATGGAGCGATGGGCTGGATGCGTACTGGTTCGCTTGTACTGCTGCTGCGACGGCGGCGAATCTCGATTTCAGAGTCTCTCCGCTCAACTGGGCGACTGAAATCGGTCGCCGTACTGCCTCCAGGTTGGAGCGGTTGGATGCGAACCGGGCCGTTTGGTAGGGGTGTAGTCGGTTGATTGAAGTTGCGTTGTTGGTAGATGGGTTGTTGGTAGATGGGGGAGATGGGCTGGATGCGGACGGGTGTGTTGGAGCCAATTCTGTCTCTAACTTCTTCGCTGCGCTCAATTTGACGGCGAATCTCGCTTAAGGAATCTCCACTGGCTAAGCGATTTGTCCAAGTATTCAGTCCCCTAGAATCGGCATCGCGCCCCAAAACTTCGCGATAAATTTGGTTAACTGCTGACCTGGCTTCGGAACTATTAGCAATTTCGCGGCGGATATCGTTGAGCGAACGACCTCTGGTTAAGCGATCGCTCCAAGTTAGCAACCCCTGCCGATCGGCATCGCGCCCCAGAACTTCGCGATAAATCCGGTTAATATCATCGTAGCTATAGCGTCGCCGATAATAGCGGTCATTGTAGCCATACCGATAATAGGGGTCGTATCGATCATATGAGTCATACCGATAATAGGGGTCGTATCGGTAATCAGAGTCATACCGATAATAGGGGTCATAGCCATAATATTGCGTGACTATTGTGCCGCTGAGGTTGGCACCATCGAGATAGGCATTTCTTGCGTCAACACCTCTCAAGTTGGCATTTCTCAGGTTGGCATTCCTCAGATTGGCACCATCTTCCGCCGCACCTCTTAAATCGGCTTGCTCTAAGTTTGCACCATCGAGGTAAGCACCCCGCAGGTCGGCATTTCTGAGATTGGCATTTCTGAGATTTGCACCCCGCAGGTCGGCATTCCTGAGGTCGGCATCTCTGAGGTCAGCATTTCTCAGGTCGGCATAGTTCAACTGAACGCCGCTAAGATCGCACTTTGCACAAGAGTTAGTTTGTGCAAGTTGTCTAATGTCTCGCAGACTGGCTGCACTTGCCGGAGTTGCTAACCCAATCGCGAGTAATAAAGCAGTGGTTGTCAGAATGGGAAATTTCATACAAGGCGCCTCAACTGCTTGCACGTCGTTAGGCGATGATATATAACACTTACTTGTAAATAATGACCGTTGTATCCTTTCCTGGGTTCCTCCAGTTGGGTGAAATGCGTTTCTATCCCATGGGTTGGATGCAAACTGAACCGCCAGGGATGGTTTAAGGTAGATTGGGGTTGGCTTCCTTGCTGCGGATACGGCGGGGCACTTGGGGGAACCAGTGTTTAGCCAGAAGTTGCCCCCCAGGGGGCAACTTCCGCTGCAAATTTATCCCAATCATTCACTTTTACGCTTCTGCCACTGTCTATGTGGCAGTTGAGCGTGGGGAATCTGGGTTAAGAAATAATAAAACAATCAGTCAAACAAATCTTTGATGTGATACTTTACCAGTAACTTACCATATTATTGCGGTCGAGCAATCCCAGACATCTCGAACATCAAAAACGGGAAAGTTGCGCTTAAAGACCAGTTTTTATATGTTGCTATATAAAGGCGATTATGAAGCAGAAAATAAAATCTATGATCCAGTTATCCCTGCGGAGCTTTGATATCGAGCTCGCACGCTACAGCTCACTAAAAGCGACCGCGAGAAAGGCTAGAGACATGGAGTTACTACTCAGTATGCCTGAAGAACGCGCTGCGGAAGTATTGAAAAATCTGCGAAAATCCCGTTCACAGATACGTCAAGATTTGTTTGTATTATCCCAATTGAATTTCAAGAAAAACGGTTATTTTGTAGAGTTTGGAGCAACAAACGGTGTCACTTTAAGCAATACATACTTGCTAGAAAAGGAATTTGGCTGGACTGGAATACTTGCTGAGCCTGCTATTTGTTGGCACGATGATTTAAAAAAAAACAGAAACGCTAAAATAGAAACTCGATGCGTCTGGAAAGATTCAAGTTCAACAGTTAATTTCAATGAAATTGCCGAATACTCCACTATCAATTCATACAGCGATAAAGATAGACATAAAGAAAGAAGAAAAAAAGGTAATACTTATGATGTAAAAACAATATCATTAAATGAATTACTAGAAAAACATGAAGCCCCAGTAGATATTGATTATCTGTCTATTGATACTGAAGGTAGCGAATTTGAAATATTAAATAATTTTGACTTCAGCAAACACAGCTTCAAAGTAATCACTTGCGAACACAACTTTACACCAATGCGGGAAAAAATATTTGAACTGCTAGTTAAAAATGGATATGTTAGGAAGTTGGAAAAAATCTCCGATTTTGATGATTGGTATGTTAGGCTAGATGTAGCAAGCGTGTCATCAGGGGCAAGTTAGTTTAAAAGTATTGGTATATAAGCTTTTAAGCTATATTTTCCTATTAAATCGTCTAGATATAGTTCCTACTCATCTGCCCAAAGTTACCACAGGGGTGGAACGAAAGAATAAGAGTTTTAGCCATGTTCTAGATATGACAAACTGAGGTTTTGTAAGACTTTGCCCCTGATGACACGCTTGCTAGATTTACCCCAACTTTTGTGGTTGATTTTTCGGATATAATCAGAGTTGTAGAGCTAATTATTAATAATTTTGCAGGAAAAGCTTGCAGTTGCGGCAAACTTTTCCTTTAATATCATGTCGGGTCGATTACCCATAATTAGGAGTAGGGAACATCCAACAGCTGCGTCAAAAAACTTTTAACCAATTGATGTTCCCTACAAGACAACGCACAAGAGAAGGTTTTTATTACGGGTGATTCAACGGACATGATATAAGTCACAGTGACAAGCGCAGAGGCGAAAAAGATAATAGAGAGAAGCGATTCGCCTCGTCGCCGAGATGGGAAAAGTAGCCTCTTCTCTCTGCCTATCGGATGGGTTGAATGCGAATTGGACCGCCAGGAATGGTAGAAGGTCGATCGCGGTTGGGTTCGTGGCGCTGGATGCGGCGTGCTTCTTCGCTGCGTTCGATTTGGCGGCGAATTTCGTCGAGGGAATCTCCACTCGCTAAGCGATCGCTCCAAGTTCTCAACCCCTCGCGATCGGCATCGCGACCCAAAATTTGGCGATAAATGCGGTTAATGGCGTCTCTAGCTGCGCTGCTGTTGGCAATTTCGCGGCGGATATCGCCCAGGGAACGACCGGAATTTAAGCGATCGCCCCAAGTCCTGAAACCCTCGCGATCGACTTCGCGTCCCAAAACTTCCCAATAAATGCGGTTAATCTCATCCCGACGGCGGGAACCGATCCATCTGTCGTCGCGCCAGGGACGATCGCGCTGGAGATCTGTACCGTCGAGAATCGCACCATCGAGGAAAGCATTTCTAGTATTAGTATTTCTCAGCTGAGCATCCCGCAGGTTGGCATTTGTGAGATTGGCACCTTCGAGATCCGCACCCCTTAAATCTGCTTGCTCGATGTTGGCGCGCCTTAATCTGGCGCGGCGCAAGTCAGCATCTCTCAAATTGGCACCCTGTAGGTTAGCATTGTCGAGATCCGCACCCCGGAGTCTAGCGCCGGACAAGTCTGCACCTTCGAGATCCGCATCATCCAGGGTAGCTGCTGCCAAATCCGCATTCCTCAGATTAGCGCCTCTGAGGTCGCATCCCGAACACTCACCAGAGTCTAGCAGTTGTCTGAGGTGTCGGCGATTAAATGCATTTCCCGGATCTGCTAAACCAAGGGTAACGAGTAGTACTGTAGTAACCAGAAGTCCAAGTTTCATTTTATGCCCCTCCACGCGCCTAGATGTGGGTGCGGTGTTTACATTGATCTTGACGCTGTAAGATCGGTTTTTGATTCCGGCTTCTGGTTCCTCCAGTCGGGTGAAAAAATTTATACGCGGAATCGTTCAACGGCGGGAGCATAACCAATTGGCAACACGAAATCCAGATTCGGGTGGGGACGGGGAATGACGTGGTAAGAAAGCAAGGGCGACTCGATGCTATCGATGTTTTTGGCAGCTTCTATCCCTGCTGTAACGGCGGAAAGCACCTCGGCGACATCTCCTCGAACAATGACGGTGACATAACCGATATCGATGCTTTCGTAGGCGACAAAGGTAACGCGGGCAGCTTTTACCATCACATCTGCCACGGCAGATACCGCCGGAATCCCCAGCACCTCAACCATTCCCACTGCTTTGGTCATTTGCTAGTGCGCCCCACTTTTGTTGCTTAGTGTCTTCATTAGTCGCATCCTACTAGAATTTTTATATTCTCTAAAAGAGGCTTCCAGTTCCCAATCTAGATCTTTAATAAAGAGAGCGATCGCTATGATAAACAACGAGTGGCTTTTGAGTGCAGTTACCTTTATTGTCGGTTTTACCCTGACCTTGCTGGTCTTGGGCAACATTCAAACCGCATTGTTAGCAGGAGTGTTCACGGTCCCTGCTGCTTTTGCGGGGTTGATCGCGGTGAATATCCAGCGCCGGATCGCCCAAAAACGGGTGTTAACGGCGCTACAGGTGGAAATTCGCCAGATGGAAAAGTTGAAACACCTGTTGCAGCAAGATTTGTGGGCGATCGCCAATCAATCCGACCAAATACAGGAACAAATCAATTATCGCCAAAACCAATTAAATTGGCTGCAAGTTCAAATCGGGGAGAAACAAAAGTCCAAGCAGGAGCTAACTTTGGCTTTGATCGGTTTGGGTGAAGATAAGCGCCTTATGGAGGAAGCTATTTATCACCTGAACCAACAGAAAGAAGAACTGGATTTATCCGTGCGATCGATCAAATCCCAACATTACAAAGCCGAAACCAACAAAAACGAATTGCTCGCCGAACTACAGCATTTAAAAGAAGAAATTGCTTTTCAAAAAACCGAAAAACAACGGTTGCAGGAAACAATCGATTTTCTGCGGAGTCAATTCCACGAATGGCAAATGGAAGACATCGAAGTCCACGACATCACCCCCCCAGTTCAGGACTTAACTTCCCCCGAAACTCAAAAACTGCTAACCGCTTCGGATGACCAAGAAGACGCTCTGACGCCCAGAAAGGGAGACTCGGAGAGTAACCTTTCTCAAGAGGGCAGCAGTGGGCGCAGCGACAGCGAATCTATTAGTGGAAAAGAAGAAAGATCTGCCGATTTTGAATCAACAGAATTTATTGATGGTGTATCCCCGCGTCTCCCTTTTTCCGCGTCCCCTTGTCTTCTTCAAGAGCAATCCGACGCAGATTTAGATGCAGAATGGGCTGAGTTTGTCGCGCAATTAACTTATCCAGAACTTGAGGTACTCAAAGCCATAGTCGAGCAATCCAATCCAAATTCCACGATTAAAAATATTGCCGAATCCAACATAACCATGCCAGAATTGCTCATCGATGCTATCAACGAAAGAGCGATCGCGACCCTTGGTGATATAATTATCGAACCCGGTACGGATGCGCCAGCGATCGCCGATCCGGAATATTTGGAAACTGTCAAAAAATTGCTGGAAATCAAGGCAGTAAAATGAACAGGAATTATGCAGGCGGGGTGAGAAACCCGGTTTCTTGGTCAACGTCTTGTTGCCAGGACAAATTTTCAGAGAAACCGGGTTTATTTGCGCGTTGCATTCCCAATCCTTCAATCTAAAATCTAAAATCCCCCAATGGCAAAGCCTAAAATTCCTAAAAGAGTTTCTACTGCCCTCATCAACTCCTTAAGTGCGGGAGTTGTGCCAAGAATTGGTCTAGAAAACATTGCCGTAGGTCGAGAAAAAGAAATCGCCGCGCTTTGGCAAGATTTGGAAAATATCGCCGCTGGCGGTGCAGCATTTCGCTTTGTTGTGGGACGTTACGGTTCCGGCAAAAGTTTTATACTGCAACTGATTCGCAACCAAGCAATGGAAAAAAATTTTGTCGTCGCCGATGTTGATTTATCCCCCGAACGCAGACTAGCAGGAACCGAAGGACAAGGCGTCGCCACCTATCGCGAATTAATGCGAAATATTGCCACAAAAACTCATCCCAATGGCGGTGCTTTAGCCCTAATTTTAGAACGATGGATTAGTGGGATTCAAACCCAAGTTGCCCAAGCAACCGGAATGGGACCAAACGATAATGGCTTTGACGACGAAGTAGAAGCTAAAATATTAGCAGCAGTTAAAAATATTGAAGGATTAGTTCACGGATTTGACTTTGCCACCGTCGTCACTGCCTATTGGCGCGGTTATCGACTCGATGAAAGCGATAAAAAAGATGCCGCATTGCGGTGGTTGCGGGGAGAATTTGCCACTAAAACCGATGCCAAAACTGCCTTGGGAGTGCGGGTAATTATTGATGATGAAACATGGTACGATTATATCAAATTATTTGCCAAATTTGCTGCGGATATTGGCTACAAAGGATTTTTAGTTTTATTCGACGAAGCCGTTCATTTGTGGAAAATTACCCATGCAGTATCCCGCCAGAACAATTACGACAAATTGCTGGCAATGTTTAACGATACGATGCAGGGTAAAGCCGAACATCTGGGTATTATTGTGGGAGGAACGCCCAAATTTTTAGAAGATCCGAAGCGGGGACTTTTTAACGACCCCGCATGGCAGAGACGCACAGCGAAAAGCCGTTTTGTGCAAGCCGGTTTTCAGGATACTTCGAGTCCGGTGATTCAGTTAGAAAGCTTGACACAGCCGGAAATTTTGCTGCTGTTGCAAAGGTTAGCAGATGTTCACGCCACTCATTACGGCAGTGAAAAGAAACTCAACCAGAAAGAATTTGAGGAGTTTATGCAAGAAATTGTTAACCGTTTGGGTGCAGAAACATTGCTAACACCGGGAGAGATTGTGCGGGATTTCTTGAGCGTGATGAATATCCTGCAACAAAATCCGGAAATGTCTTTGAGTCAATTAATTCATGGTGCTGGGTTGCCACTTTCTTCGGCTAAGAAAACCCAGGTAGATGAAGATGGGGAAATAGCCGAGTTTACTTTATGAAATCATAGGAGCAGCTTGAGGCAATACGGGAACCTCATCATCTGGGATGGGAATTGGTACGCCTAAAACCCGCCTCGCATCTGCTTCTGCCATCTTGCGGTCATGTTCGTTGTTGAATTGACCTTTATCTAGTAGATAGTCGCTGCGTGCGGCTTCATCTTGTGTTGGCTGATTGCCATTTTTCCATCTGTACTTAAAGTCCATAAGTGGCTCGATGCTTTTAGCAAGCGATACTATTTTTCCTATGTTAGAGTTCGATGGAAAATGGGACTTCTATAGTTGGGAATAGAGTGGGAACGCATCTCGCTATTAAACTAGCTCAATCTGCATATTACTATAGATAGAGATACATTTTTTCAAAGTGGACATCAACCAGCAAAAAGAACAATTTAGCAATACATACATACAGGCAGTTGCCTCAGTTGCAGGCTACTCTCTCTACAGACCTGACGTAGACGATGACAGCGTTGACTTGGGAATTGCCGCTAGAGGTGGAATGGGGCCAATTCTTTCTCCTAGACTAGAATTGCAGTTAAAATGTACCTCAAGGGACATACTCGACTCAGCTTGTGTTAGATATCCGCTCAATCTCAAGAACTACAACGATTTAAGAATTAATACTCTTGTCCCTCCCATTCTAGTTGTAGTTTTAGTTCCTGACAATTTAAACGAATGGTTACAGCAGTCTGAACAAAAACTATGTATGAGGTATTGCGGTTATTGGATATCGCTGCGAGGACAACCAGAGACAAGAAATACAACGGCTGTAACCGTTGAGTTGCCTCGCTCAAATCAGTTTACAGTAGAAGCTCTTAGAGGCATAATTGATCGCATTAGTTTAGGAGGTGTTCCATGAAAGTAACGCTGCGAGATAGTGACATTCTTAAAACGATTGATCCAAAGGTTTTGGAGACGCATTTGAAAGCATTTGGCTGGCACGAACAAGGGCGGATTTATAATGGTGCCGGAGCAATTTGGAGACTGAAAAACGGCTCTGTTGATGATGAGTTTGAAATTTTGTTACCTCTGATTAAAAGTCTTGGGGATTATGGGGAGCGAATTGCCGATGCTATTTCGACCTTAGAAATAGTAGAAAAGCGATCTAAGTTGGAGATTTTAAGCGATTTGCTTACGAAGGCTTCCAATGTCGAAATTCAAGGAATTGTTGTTGAAATTCAAAATTATGATGCAACGGGTACTGTCACTTTGATGGGGATTGTTGTCATGAGAGGGATTGTTGTTGGGAAACTCCAGAGAATCAAGGTTGAACTAAAGCAACCAGAATACACCCTGGCAATTAAAGCTTACCAGGAGCGTTTGCCAGTAATATGCACTGGCGATTTGGTTAAAGAGGGTAGCTTCTTTGTAGTGAATAAACCAGGCCAATTTGCGCTTATATAGTTTTATATCCAGGATTTGAGCGATCGCACAAGCTTCACTGTAAAATTTAAAATCTAAAATTGGCATGATCGATTGTTTTAAAAGATTAGCACCCTTTATCCAAGAATACATCTACACCCACGGCTGGACTGAATTAAGGTCAGTTCAAATTGAAGCCTGTCGCGTTATCTTTGAAACCGACGCACATCTATTACTAGCCGCAGGAACCGCTTCCGGAAAAACCGAAGCCGCCTTTCTTCCCGTCATCACTTTATTGTACGAACAACCTGCTACAAGTATTGGCGTTTTATATATTGGCCCGATTAAAGCATTAATCAACGACCAATTTGAGCGGTTAAACGACCTATTAAAAGAAGCAGAGATTCCCGTATGTTCCTGGCACGGGGATGTAGCGCGCAGCCGTAAGGAAATATTCCTCAAAGATCCGAGAGGCATTTTGCAAATTACGCCCGAATCTTTAGAAAGTTTGTTAATTAATAAAAACGAGACAGAGCTAACTCGTTTATTCAATGATTTACGATTTGTAATTATAGATGAAATACATGCATTTATGGGAAGCGATCGCGGCACTCAAATTCTCTGCCAGTTATCGCGTTTATCCAAATACGTAAAACAACCACCGCGTCGAATCGGTTTATCAGCAACCTTGGGAGATTATTCATCTGCTGAAAATTGGTTGCGTTGCGAAACAGATCGACCAGTTATAACTCCCGAAGTCAAAAGCAATCAAAGGAAAGTTCACCTAGCCTTAGAACATTTCTACATTCCCGAAGACCGCAAAAAACCTCCCCTAACTCGTTCCCAGGTTCAACCTGGGAACGAAATACAAGAGGCTCCGCCTCGGCTAATTCCTAATGTAAAATCTCAGCATTACAGATATATTTTCGACCGCACAAAATCGCGCAAATGCCTGATATTTACCAACAACCGCACCGAAACAGAATCCGTCATCGCCAACTTGCGTCAAATTGCCAAAACTGAAGGACTCCCCGATATTTATCACGTCCATCACGGTAGCATTTCTGCCAAATTGCGACAAGCAGCAGAATCAGCAATGCGCGAATCTGATGCACCCGCCGTCACCGCTGCAACGGTAACCTTAGAAATGGGAATTGATATCGGACAATTAGAAAGAGTAATTCAACTAGATGCACCTTTTTCTGTTTCTAGCTTTCTGCAAAGATTAGGACGAACTGGTAGGCGCGGCGCACCCGCAGATATGCGATTTGTCTGCACTGAAAACGAACTATTAGGAGAAGAATCATTACCTGAACGCATTCCTTGGCAACTTCTACAGTGCATCGCAATTATTCAACTTTATTTAGAAGAACGCTGGATTGAACCGATTCGACCCGTTCAATATCCTTTGAGTTTACTGTATCACCAAACTCTGAGCATTTTAGCGGCAATGGGAGAACTTTCACCAGCAGAACTTGCGGCGCAGGTGCTAACTTTACCGCCATTTCGAGCAATTTATCCAGAGGATTACAGGCAATTATTGCGCTATCTCATTAGCATCGACCACATGCAAGAAACAGAACAAGATAAACTCATCATCGGTATGACTGGCGAAAAGATTGTGCGGTCTTTTCAGTTCTACGCCGTATTTTCTGATACTAAAGAATACGTCGTCAGAGATGATTCGATGGAAATTGGCACGATAATCTTACCGCCGCCAATTGGACAAAGGTTGACGCTAGCGGGTAGAACTTGGGAAGTTATCGATATTGAACCAACAGCGAGAACGCTTTGGGTGAAACAAGTGGAAGGAATTGCTAATAGTGCTTGGCCAAGTAGAAGTAGTAGCAATATTCATACTAAAATTTTAGCGCGAATGCGGCAAGTTTTGTTGGAAGATGTGGAATATAGTTACTTGCAAAAGGGTGCTAAAGAACGCTTAAAAGCGGCTCGGCAATTGGCTCGAATTAATGAAATCGATCGAAGTAATATTATCCTTTTAGAAGATAGGGCTTATTGCATCTTTCCCTGGATGGGGACGGTGGCTTATCGCACGCTGGAAAGATTGCTGAATTTCTTTGGTAGGGAAGCTTTGAATATTAGAAGTATTGGCGGTGTGAGTCCCTATTTTATGATTGTTAAACTTGGGAAAGGTAAAAATGAATCTTTTCCAGATGAATTTGTTAAGCTTTGCCAGAAAAAGATTTCGGCGCTTGATTTGGTGGGTGATGCAGAAGCGCCTAAGTTGCAGAAGTATGATGAATTTATTCCGAATAATTTGCTGCGGAAAGCGTTTGCGTTTGATTATTTGGATGTGGCAGAAGTTCGAGAAGGTTTGGGTTGAGACAAAAAGCCGACACCCTGAAGGGTGCGGCTATACAAACTTTGGCTGCCTACGCAGCCTGTCAGAATCAGTACTTACGCAGCAACTCTGTATATGGTGGTGACGGTGCGTTACGCTATCGCTAACGCACCCTACTGGACTGTCTCAGCTAATTTAGTGCATTAGGTAGGTGACGGTGCGTTACGCTATCGCTAACGCACCCTACTGGACTGTCTCAGCTAATTTAGTGCATTAGGTAGGGTGTGTTAGGCGGCGACAATCTTTGATATAGCCTGAATTTAACCATCCGCCGTAACGCACCATTTTAGCTGAGACAATCCACTACTGGACTGTCTCAGCTAATTTAGTGCATTAGGTAGGGTGTGTTAGGCGGCGACAATCTTTGATATAGCCTGAATTTAACCATCCGCCGTAACGCACCATTTTAGCTGAGACAATCCACTACCTGTGGAAACTTTGCGTAAGTCCTGAGAATTTCAGCCCACGCAGGTGGGCTTTGTTTGTGTAGCCCCAGGCTTTAGCCTGCGGGCGTTTGATAAAATTGGCGAAGGTATTGTCTAAAAAACCGGGTTTCGGGTTCCTTAAACAGTTAATTAACAATAATTCGCTGTTCTCGACAAGTCCGTTCGTAAGCAGCATTGAAATCGACGGGTAAACAAATCTCGCCATGCAACCATAATGGCAGGGTTGGTAGTGCTTTTCCTATACCGATTTCCTTTTGCCAAATGTCAAGACTCGACTGTCCGTTTCGCTCTATTGGTCGATAGGAAACAGCATAGAGATCTGCATTCAATAACAAGGCATTGTCCCCAACTAAGCGCGTCAGTAAGTCGTCGTGAAGGTTCGCCTTTCGTCCGGTGACAATATCAACAATCGCTAGTCCAATTCCTTGTCGCAAGTAGGTTTCGCATTTAGAAACAAAAGCATTTCGATGGGTGGTTCTATCTTTGTTGGCGGGGCTAACTAATTCTATTGCGCCTGCTATAATTGGGCCTGCTTCTGTGTTGAAAATGCCGATTTCTACGGTTTCTGGATTGGGGAGAAAAGGTATAGTTTGGTTGGGGATTGGTGGTGTCCATTCGTTGTAGGAATTGCTGGGTATTTGAATTGCGCTTTCGCCATTTGTTGGTTCTTCAAATGCGGCTACATCTATTTCTATGCCAAACTGTACGTTGGGTTCTGCAAAGTAGTTTGGTGGCAATTTTTGGTTTAATTCAGAGGCAATGTAGGTTGCCCAGGCGTTGTGAAAGGCGTGCCAGTGACGGCGGATGCTTAGGGGTGGGTGAAAATGATCTTGGAGTACCATATTGTTATAAGTAAAGCGGTATAAATAGGGTTGAGAGCGGTATAAATATATTTGGCGGGCGAGACGCCCACCCCACAAGAGGGATGGAAATTATTGTGGGGTAGGCATCCTGCCTGCCGCTCACCCCACAAACCTAGTTAAAATTCTTGTGGGGTAGGCATCCTGCCTGCCCTATGTTTAAAATAACTATTTTCACTCGATTTACCTGCACCTACATCCGCAGACAGGGCGAAGCATTTGAATATAAGTACCTGGGTTGAGTTTCATAGATTGTCGCCCAAATGCTACGCTCCTATCTGTTCTGAATTAGAATAGCGCTACGCCGAGAGATTTTGATTCATGGTTCAAGATTTCCAAATATTAAAGCGAATCTACCATGCTTTTGACCCATTTCGACCTTTGCCCGCTGGCGACCCAACTTATGTTGATTGTCGCGAAGTGAGGGGCGATGGCGATATTCTGGTAAAAAAAGGGCGAGAAATTCTACCTGAACGGAGAAATATGCCTGTGGATGGCAAAAAATATAAAGAAGCGATCGCATCCTACAATCTAAACAATACACATTTTGGATAGGTGACCCTGCCCAAACTTTACAATGCTCAACGATCAGGACTTTCTTCATGGTGCTGCGTTTTTGCAGCTAATTAATTATGGAGAACGTCTTACAATTACTCATGCGTCTTGGATACACTCATCAATATACCTAGTTGAAACTGATAGCAGTAAGTCTGCTATACTATTTAAAGTGTCTAAAAAACCAAAATCTGCATGGTCTTTCACATTTAGCAGTCAAGAAGAGTCTGCCTTGGATATTCTGCACAGTAAATATCCCAATTTTTCAGTATTTATATCTCTCATATGTCACAAAGATGGCATCTGCTGCATGGCCAAGAAGCGCATTAGGAGTGTTTTAGATGGAGAGACTGGGATTGGAGGGCAGTATATATCTGTGTCAAGGCAGCCTCGCGGTAGTTATCATATAAGTGGCCCCGGCAGGCAGAAAATGGAGCAAACCATACCCCAGAATGACTGGCCTCGCGTAATTTTGTCAAATTATAAAGAGTAGCTATGAATAAAACTCCTATTAAAAGTGATGGATATTGCATTAGCCAGCTTATTAAGAGACTGAAAAATAAAATTGGAAATAAAGCGGCTGAGCAGTTAAAGCAAACAGCTGTTGAAATTGTCCAAAATTGCGTCGATGTTTATTCCCAAACATTCGGTTATGGTGATGTTGGTGAAACAGGGACAGGTATTGTCAGTCAACCTTACAAGGGCAAAATTCCGAATGGCACTACGGGTCTAATCTATGGCAGAGTTCAGAGTGGTAAAACTAATACTACTATTGCTACGCTTGCAGTTGCTCAAGAAAATGGATTTCGATGCTTTATTGTGTTAACTTCTGACAATACTTGGCTCGGAAAACAAACATTCGAGCGATTCAATCAGCTTGACGGTGGCCCAGTTGTCTTTGATTGGGAACAATGGAGAAAAGACCCACAAGATTTTGCTGAAAGTAAATTACTTCCTTATCTCCAAGATACTGGAGTGGTTCTGGTTTCAACAAAGAATGTACGCCACCTAGATAACTTAATTCAGGTTCTCAAGTATGCTAATGCAAATAAAGTACCTACTCTAATATTTGATGATGAAGCTGACAATGCTAGCCTGAACACCAACGAGGCAAAGCAAGCAAAAAACGGCAAAGATACAGTTCCAGATAGTGGTATTTTTGAAAGAATAGGTCAAATGCGGAAAGAGGTAGGTAATCATATTTACATACAAATTACAGCGACTCCTCAAAGCCTGCTACTGCAAAATCTTGACCACCCATGCAAGCCAGTTTTCTGCGCTGCTCTTCCTGAAGCAGGTGATAGTTATATGGGAGGTGATTTATTCTTTGAGGGAAATAGCTACTACTGCCAAATAGTCAGTTCTGAAGAAGTCAAACAGTTGAAAAAACAAGAGGGAAAGATCAACCCTGGCGATAATTGGAATATTCCTGATGGTCTTAGACTAGCTCTGTGTTGTTTCTTCTTAGGTTCAATTTACAAGATGCAGTCAGGAGCAGATGAGGATGCTATCTATTCTTTCCTGGCTCACATCTGCTACAAAAAAGGAAACCACGAAAATTTAGAAAAAATAATTAGTGGCTTTGTTAGAGAACTTGATAAAGCTCTTCGAGGCCAATCATCAGCAACAAAGCAAGATCAGGCATTGAAGTGGCTGAAAGAAGCATATGATGAGTTAAGCAAAACAGCACCGAATTTACCACCCCTCGATAAGCTCATTGAAGATCTAAAACATAAATTACGGAGAGCTATACCCAAAGTCATCAATGCCAACAATCCAGATAAGGAACCACATTATAGCCCAGGAATGAATATACTGATTGGGGGCAATAGGCTTGGGCGTGGTGTAACTATTGAGGGGTTGATGGTAACTTACTATGCACGCGATGCCAAACAAAAAGTTATGGATACTGTGCATCAGCACGCAAGAATGTATGGTTATCGCCAATCATTAAAAGATGTAACACGCCTCTTCTTACCTCAGCACATATTAGAGGATTTCAGAGCTATTCATGAGGCTGATGAGGGTATGCGCCAAGCCATTGGTGACGATCCCAGTCAAATTAAGCTGAAACCTGTATGGGTTGGTAAACAACTCAAACCAACCCGTTCTAATGTTTTGAATCCAGCAGAAATTAATGCTTTCACTCCTGGCTCGGCTATTTTCCCTCGCGATCCACTTTGGAAAAAAACAGATGTGAGTCAGCACACAGAAGCTCTCAATCAGCTTTTAGCTAAATATGAAGGTGATGATGAATACTACGAGGTAGATATTGACTTTCTAATCCAGATTCTTGAACACATGCCGAGTGGTCGTTGTCCTGGCTATTTGTGGGAGGATAAACGAGTTAAAGAAGCACTCAGGAGTATGAAACAAGAAGGTATAGATAGAGGAAGACTCAATGTTCGTCGAGGGCGAAAAGGGGATGGACTAGATTTGTCTAATCAAACGACTAGACCTTGGCTGGGTTCCGGTTTTGCTCAAAATAAATGGGTCAGTAAGCCTAAACAAAAATACCCAGATGTCCCAACACTTGTTGTTATGTATGAAAAAGGTAAAAAAGATCCAAATAAATGGGACGATCAACCACTTTATCTGCCAACGCTAATTTTACCTAAAAGCAAGTTTGTCTTCATGTTCAATTACTCGGAGGAATATGAAGATATAGAGGATGAACTGGAATGGGATGATTCAGCAGAGATGGACGAACGTGAATGGCTTAAAGCAGCTTCAAATAATCCGGTTTTTGATTTCCTGAAAGACCCAGAAGAAGACATTTACACATTAGCTGATGGGAAGCCATTCAATGACTAAGGGTAAAGTTGTTCTGGTGCCTTTCCCGTTTGATGATTTATCGGCTACCAAGGTGCGTCCTGCTGTCTGTCTGACCAATCCTGTAGGAAAGCACGGTCATGTTATTCTTGCTTTCATCACCAGTCAAATACCCGCTAATTTGCTAGAAACCGACGTTGTATTAGATACCAATCATCCTGACTTTGCTGCCAGTGGGTTGCATAAACCATCTACGCTCAGGTTGGATCACCTAATGACAGTTCGTAAATCAATCATTGTGCGCGAGCTAGGTGTTTTGTCATCGGAAACACAAGCGCAAATTGCTGAAAAATTGTGCAAGCTGCTAACTGAGTGATGTAGCGCTCGCACACCCAAATGCCCGACTTCTCTTGTGAAGTCAGGCATCTAGCTGCATAAGTCCCCTTGCGCCAGAGGTAGTAATAAATAGGAGAAGGAAGTTAAGCAAGCTAGATTCTCCAGCAAGGTGGTGTTAAAGATGTGCTGCTACAACAAAAAAGGTTCTCCACTTATTAAGATTGTCTACACCAAGGTCAACAATGAGGGGAAAGAAGAGCTTGTTGCACTCAAACTTTATGCCGATGGTTCGGTCGAACGCAATGATTAAAGGGATGCATAGAAATCAAAGGTATCTAGCTATGAAAATGCTTTACAAACCTGGCTTCTCTAACAATACCTTCGCCAAAATCCGACACCCTTAAGGGTGTCGCTATAGAAACTTTGGCTGCCTACGCAGCCTGTAAGAATTTTAGCCTGCTAAGCTACGGCTTTGTTTGTGTAGCCACATGCTTTAGCGTGTGGGCGTTTCAGAAAATTGGCGAAGGTATTATCTAAGAAACCGGGTTTCTGCTATTGAAGTTCACCCAATTGAATGACCTCTTTAGCTGCCAGATTGTTCTACAGTCCTTTGCAATCGCACAACTGAGCCTCGGATTTCGTCCCAGTACATTTCCGAATTAGAGATGTACATATCTAACAACAGGTAAATGTGACGACTGGACAAATTGTAGATCGAACCGTCCTCAATCAAAAAGTCGGAACAGCTTCTGACCAGCTGGTGCAATTCTCGCAGGGTTTGCAGACATTCCGTAATGTGTGCCAGATTATCAGAAAAGCATTGGAGAGCGATCGCACTTTCCAAAGGTAAATTTTCGCGATCGCGAGACCGCGATTCATCAGAATTAGATACCATATACAATGCCGCTCCTATACGGCTCCTACGTTAGGGGTTGGAAGTCGTCGTGATGTGGTGCTAGACACACCGCATCCGGCGCCTGATTTGTTTGGCAGTAATTATACCACTAAACTTACCAATATCATCTCCGGCAGCTTTGGCAGTGAAGAGGATGACAAGGGTAAACTCGAAACTATACCTTAAGCGCAATAAGAAGCTCGGCAGCAGCTATGGACGCAAAAACCAGGGGATTCGATTTATCTATTGTTAGCAAAGCAGTTGCTTTGGTGCGACGGTTGTTTCATCCTGCTGAGTCCGCAGACTATCAGGAATGGCGACAGGGATTTATGCGCGATCGCTTGCACCTTTCCTTATGGATTATCATCCTTTATTTTTTGACTTCTTCAGCCAGCACTATCTATGTATTTTTTATCAATTCTACCCAATTCAATAAAGATATCGTCAAACTCTATAAAGATCCAACCCTCGCGGATCGATTCAGAAGCGTTGTCACCGTCCATAGCTTAGTCTTTGTAATTTTATTAGTTAGTTTCCTGTTTTTGCAAAAAACCAAATGGGGACAACGCAATTTAGGATTGCTTTTCCTTGGTATTTCTTGGTCGATGACACTAGGCGATCATATCGTCGCTACATTCTTTAATATTCCGTTACCTCCCCACTGGACTTTGGAGTTTTTAGGACAGGCAATTTTAATCCCCGTTTGTTGGCGATTGCATTTGTTATCCCAGCTAGTACCGATCGCTTACTATGCCTGTATTTATCCGCTTTTGGGAGTAACTAAAATCGGCGAGCGTTCGATTTACGATTTGTACGCGATTGGCGGGATTCTAAATCTATTTTGGGTTTGCCTGATCTGCGATTTGGCAGTGTATATGTACGAAAAACTGCAACGCGCTGAATTTGAATCTCGGCGGGGATTGCGAGTGTTTTTGCATTCGGTTTCCCACGATTTGCGAAGTCCCGTCATTGGTACTTCAATTGTTTTGCAAAGTCTTTTAAAGAAACCAGATCAAAAATTGGTGGTCGAGCGATCGGTGCTGGAACGATTATTGCAGGGAAGCGATCGCCAGATGAATTTAATCAATTCTTTACTCGAAGCTCATGCTACCGAGGTGCAAGGAATTACCCTCAACTGCGAACCACTCCAATTAGACAAGCTGGTAGAAGCTGTCTTGTCAGATTTGGCACCCGTTTTAAATAAAAATCAGGTAATTTTACACAATCGAATCGGTGCGGATTTGCCTTTAATTAACGGCGATGCGACTCAATTGTGGCGCGCGTTTACCAACTTAATTTCTAACGCGATGAAGCACAATCCCCATGGAATTACTTTAACCTTGGATGCAGAAATAGTCGAGGAAAATCAGAACAGAAAGCAAGCGCGTAACCCTAAAATGATTCGTTGCACCGTCGCCGATAACGGAATTGGCATTTCACGCGCACAATCCCAGCGGTTATTTGAACTGTACGCTAAAGGCGATCGCGCTCGCTATATGCCAGGTTTAGGTTTAGGATTGTATTTATGCAAGCAAATTATTACCGCTCACGGCGGCAAAATAGGCGTAATTAGCAGTCCTAACGCCGGATCAACTTTCTGGTTTACACTACCTTTAGCGCCAAATTAGATCTTGCATTTTTCCACTGCCCCGCCCGGAAATTAATTTCCGGGGTAATAGCAAAAGTCCTCTAAAGAGGACTGGAAAAAAGCAAGCATCAGTCCATTTTAATGGACTTTAGCTATTAGCAAGGAAATTTATTTCCTGGCGGGCTATAACCTTGCGGGCGATAACCAAGTATCAATTGCCTGAGTTGATTTTACAACGTGCATCCCAGCATCAGCAAAGCGTTGAAAAGCGGCATCCGCTTGTTCGCTAAAATCAATTATCCCTGGAACTACAACTGGCGATGTGCAATCTTCCAACAGATAGATTTTTTTAGCCAGATTCGCATCTTTTGCCATAATTTCCGTCAGCAAATCGTCTATTGTCCAAGCGACGCAGTGACTTTTAGCTTGTCCCGCAATAATTACTTTGTCAAATTCCAGCAATTTTTGCATAAAAGATGCATTTTTCTGAGCAATAAGACTCCCGTCGTAACTATCTAAAACTTCGGGACGCAGGACAGAGTAATTTTCAGTTAGGGGATTGTTACCTTTAATTTCAAACAGCGTTTGACTGTTCCTAGCTATGTTATGGAAAAATATCGCTTCTTCCACAGCAGAAACTAAAGCGTGACCAATCCCGCCCAACATAGAATGATAAGGCCAAACGGTTAAAGGATATTTGCCTTCATCGCTCAATTTTTGGACGTAGTGCAAGGCATGTTTTTGCAATAAGTTGTAGTCGCCATTGGCAATGCTGTAAGCAATATCTGGATTAACTTGCCAAATGCCTTTTTGCACGTCATCTAAAGTAATGCTAGTTGTTGGTTTAGGATGTTCGCCAGCATTGTTTACCCAGAATAGGGGATGGAAAATTTGCGCGGCGGTGTGGGTGTCCATTGTGGGTGCAATGGTTGTGATTGCCCCTAAGTTGCGATAGATAAATTCGCACAGTCGCACGTTGTCATCGACGGCACCCGTACCCGAACGACCTCCAACAAATAATTCAAATTCGGGAATGCAAAAGGTGTTCTGAACGTCAATTGCTAATAAACAAATGCGGGTTTTGTCTTTAGCTGCGGGTTGAATATTATGCTGTTTTGCCCAGGTTTTGGCTTCTGAGGCTAGGTGTTGGTAATTAACTCGCCAAACTTCTCCAACTTTACTGGAGTCAAAGTGAGATGGGATTGGTAGTTCTTTAATTGTTTGTGTTGCCATAAGATTAAACCGCCAAGAAGCCAAGAACGCCAAGATTAGAAGTTAATAGAGATTATTTCACAGGACTTACGCAGCAACTCTATATATGGTGGTGACGGTGCGTTACGCTGTCGCTAACGCACCCTACATATGGAAACTTTGCGTAAGTCCTGTTTCACTTATTATAACTCTTCAAAAAACTAGAGTCTAGGGCAGGCAAGATGCCCACCTCACAATAGTTTTTGTAGCGATCTATTAGCAATTAGCAATTAGCAATTAGCAATTCCCCATTAAAATGATGAATTTGGTTGTTTCAGAAATTCCGCTTCTTCTGGCGTCGTTTCGCGGCCTAAAATTTGATTGCGATGGGGAAAGCGTCCGAATCGTTCGATAATTTTTAGGTGTCGAATGGCGTAGTCAAGCGCGCCTGCACAATCAGGATATTCGTTTAACCCATTACATAACTCGACTGCTTGATGTTGAGCGGCAAGATTTTCGCTATGTTCAAAAGGTAAGTAAATAAACCATCGCTGTACGGGTAATAATTCGCGTTCAAAACGATTATTAACAGCGTGGTTTGCTACTGAGAGTGCTTGGGAGTCGGTGGCGAATGCTTTCGGTGTACCGCGAAATATGTTTCTGGGAAATTGATCTAGCAAAATTATCAACGCCAGACAAGTTTGAGGTGAATTTTTCCATTCATCCAGTTTGCCTGATGCGGCTAATTCGTAGTCTGTTTGAAATTGCGATCGCACTGTAATATCGAATTCTGGATCTGACGCGAACCAAAACTGGCGAGGTTTGCCGTAGCTAGACTCGTCGGGGTGACCAAACCAAAAATTTAGGATTTCTTGAAATTGTGACATACTGCCCGCCTCCACCTGAATCGTTACAAAAAAGTTGGCTTCGCCCTCAGTGCGTATAAACACTAAAACTTTATCTTAAATTTGTATTATTTAAAACTAAAATATAGTTAAAAAATGTTAACCTAATCCTCGGTCAAACTAGAACACAAATCTGTATTTTTATAAATTGTATTTAGGTATTTTAATTTGTATTTTTTGGATGAAGATTGCGCGGAATTACTTGCTATTCATGCTCAAAACAGATAATTATTAGTTTACAATAAAGCATAACTAAAAGGTTAACTATATCGGGAGGTTTTTTGTGACTAATATCAAAGCTTTATCAATAGTTTTCACAAGTGCATCGTTGCTGTTGTTAAGTCCAGACAAAAAAGCGGGTGCTGCAACATTTAATCCTTCTCCTATATTTGAAGATGTTGCGAGCTACACCACTACTATTTCTGCAAATAACGATATAGCTGATATTTACTTTCCCAACCCACCTAACCGACAAACTGGTAATTACTCATTTCCTGTTGCTTTGTTGTTGCAAGGCTTAAATGTAGATAAATCAGATTACTCTAATTTTGCTAACATCGTAGCTCGCTATGGATTTGTGGTAGTTGTACCCAACAGTCTCAGGACTTTGCCTCCGCCCCTACAACCAGTATTTGGAAATACAGCGCTGTTCCCTCAAATATCACAAATTGACGCTGTTATGGCACAAATAAAGATAGAAAACTCGAATCCAGTTTCACCTGTTGCTGGCATTGTCAATACAGAAAAACTAGGTTTGCTCGGTCATTCCGCCGGAGGCGCTGTTGGGCTGTCTGCTATTGCAAATATCTGCCTTCCTTTTATATGTGATGGTTCATTTAGCAGACCGAAAGAACTTGTCGCAGGTGCGTTTTTTGGTGCAAATTTACGCAACCAACTTACTCAAGAATTCATCCCCATCAATAATTCTGGAATTCCCACTGCGCTGTTGCAGGGAAATCTAGATAGTATTGCTCTTCCTTTGAGAGCGCAAATAACTTACGACAACATTCAAACCCCTCCCAAAGCGTTGGTTAGTATTCCAGGTGCTAACCATTATGGGATTACAAATAGCAACAATCCTCCAGGTCTAGTACCTGACAGCAACGCTCCCACCATTGCACAAGATGTAGCAGTAGAAACTGTAGCTCGTTGGAGCGGTTTGTTTTTACGCGCGAGTATTCTTGACGACAAAGATGCTTTTAATTACGTGTATTTTACAGGTGATACAACTGACCCGAATGTAACTGTAGTTAGCGTCGCAAAACCTGTTCCAGAACCAGCAAATGAACTGGGTTTGGTAGTGCTAGGTGTTGGCGGCGCAGTGACTTTGAAGATTCACAAATACAGGCGCAATAAGAGTAGGAGCAAACGCGAGGTTTACTATTAATATCAAATCCGCTTTGATCGCCCCTTTTATGCCGAACGACGCGCATTCGCGGCTACACAAACAAAGCCCGCCTTCGCGGGCTATAAAATAAAGGGGGGCTTTTGTATCAAAGGTTATATCATGTCCTTAAGATTACCCATAATCATCAGCCAGGACACGGCACGATCAAAGTTATCTGTTTGTCCGAGATATCGTCAGATGCCGTGTCCCTACGCAACGACTGGGTGAGGTTTTTTTATTTCTCGTTATTTCTCGTTCCCAGGTTCAACCTGGGAACGAGATCCGGGAGGTTCTACCTCCCGTAGTCCAAGATGTGAGGTTATTAATTATCAAGTAAGATTAATCCGCTAACGCACCCTACTGGTATTTTTCCAACAATTGCGGGATGTAATCGTAGCCATCTACGCCAATTACAGCAATGATTTGAGGGCGATATTTTTGCAGGATATTTCGGAAGGTTTCATTGCCAACTTGTCCGCGCAAGATTGTTACCAATCCGGCTGTTTGTCGCCATTGGGGTGAGTTTATTTGCTCTAATAAATACATCCCCAAGCTGCCAATGTAGATAGCTTTTTCAGTTTGTTGCAAGCTGTAATTTGCTTCTGCTAAGTAACTCAAATTTAGCCCTTGGAGATACAAATCGCCCGATTTTTGCGCCGCTTCAAACCCTGATTGCAGATAGTTAATAGCAACTTGCGGCTGAGATAAAACAATGTGGGCAATGCCGAGACTGCTGCAACAAAGTGCCTTACTTTGTTGCAAGGCAAAACCGGCACCGTAGTTGTCGCCCAATCGTTCGGATAGTTGCAATCCTTGTTGCAGGTAATTAATCGCGCTTTCGTAAACTTCTGGTTCGGCGCGTTCTAATTGTTGGGCTTGAATAACTTCGCTGTAACCTAAATTTGCGAGGGCGTTGGCTTCTCCTAAACGATCGCCACTCTGACGGCTTAATATTAAGGCGCGTTGGCTGTAATTGATGGCTTCGGGATAGTTCTTTTGCGCTACGTGGATGCGACTGATGTGATTGAGATTGGCAATTTCGCAAATGCGATCGCTCTCCCTTCTCGCAATCTCCAACGCCTGTTCGTGAAACGATATCGCCTCTTTATAACGCCCGACTGTCCCCATCGAATATCCCAGTAAGGTCAGAATTCTTGCTTTCTCTTGAGTGCCTTCAACTCGTCGCAGTGGTTCGTCTAAATAATCCAATGTGGAACGCAACGCACTGCCGCTGAAAGAAGCAAAAATCCCGCCATAAAGGGGAAAGTAATTTCTTTGGGAAAAGTTTCGCAAGATTTGCAGCGTCACTTGAAAACAGCCGTTGGCGAATTGATTGTGAGAACTGGAACTAAACCCGCTGGCTAATTGCGACCAAATAAAGGCAAATGTCAAATAAGTGGAAATCGACAATTTTTCCGTAATTTTGGCATCGTAAACTAATTGATCGAACCAATTCACCAATCCCCGCTGCAAGCATTGTAAAATTACTGCCAATTCTACAAATCCGCTCAGTTCTGGATGTTGTTTTTCTGCCAGTTCGCCCACGGATTGATTCAGCGCCAAAGTGTGAAATAATGCTTTAGGAAATGGACTGTTAACTTGATTTGCCCATAGCCCCCAAGGACCCCGTTGTTCTGGTGCGCCTTCAAATCCGATGCTGCGATTTTGCTCGTACATCCAACTGACTAAATGTTCTTGCAATTTCTGCCAAGATTTTAGACCCTCGGTTAGACCAAAAGATAGCCGTTGCAAATCTCGCTTTGCTTCTGGATCGGATTCGGCTTGTTTTTGTAATGCTTTGGCTAATTGCTGAATTTGGTCTAAATTTAACGGTTGAGCTTGATTGGGGTCGATCGCTTGCAAAAGGTTGGTAAGTTGTTGGTTAGATTCGGCGAGTGCGATCGCATTCGTCGCCGCGAAAATCGCCGCCGATACCCGATTATCAACTTGATACCGGGAAAATTCGGCCTCAATCGTTTTCATCGCCCTCAAGCTGCGAGTAGCTTTTGCTTGCTTGAGTTCATCGGTGGGTTTGTCTATTTCAGATTGTGCCGCAACCATGCGATCGCTCAAACACCGCTCAAAAATTTCCCCCTCCCCCGCCGCAATCTCTTTCGCCAGCATTTGATACACTTGCTGTTTGGAGCGGATATTCCCTTTCAGGGTCATTTGGACGATTTCGTCGATTAGGGTAAGGTAGCGATCGCGTGGAGATTCTGACATAGACTTTCGCTTATCGGTTCTGCCACTAAAATAGCTCGTAATCTCGTTTCCCGCCTACCCGCAACAGTTGACAGCCCACTGTTGACTCCGGCTATTGGCGAGCTATAATATTAATTAAGGTAGATTTTACCAAAATTTTGGGGTTAAACTTCTCAGATCCTAGATAAATCTACCCAATCCGGTGCTTCTGCTTGAAGTGTGCGTACTTAAACGGACTTAACTTGCCTCACTGACAAATTGGTTACCTTAAAATTTTTTCCCAATTTGTTGCCCGCAATTCGCCTCGTAGATATCGTACACCACTGCAAGTTAAAATCGTCCTTCCTCTTTATTCTTTAACCTACGGACTATATCGTAAGTTCAGGTTAGTAGTGCAGATGCGTTCGCTGCATAGTGAGTCGTAATAGGCTCATCTGTCAGTAGAAAGAAGACAAGATCGCTCTATTTGGAGAGGAAATCAAAGCAACCGTCAGATTAAGCTCATAAACAAGAGGTTTTGAAAACTGTATGCCCTTGGAGGATTATTATGGACAGCAGCGCCTTTGAATTAACCCTGGAACAAGAATTCCAAATGAGATTGATGGAAGAATCAGCTCAGAACATGAGCCGCGAACAGATGATAGAAACCTTAATTCAAGCATCGCGGCTGCTAATGGTTAAAGACAACGTAATTCGCAATATGCTCAAACAGTGTGCGTTATAGTCAGAGCGGTGATGGTGAATTATTTAAGGGATGAAAGAGAGTGATGAAAGGCATCAAATCCTCGTAGAGGCGTTCTGCAACGCCTCTACATACTAAGGGTTAACTATATTTCCTCAAATACCCTACAACCCACACTTTAATGAAGATTGAAAACCCCGATCTATCAGCGTGTCGATAATTTGTTGCAGATGCTGAAGTCCGCGGGTCTGTAGCACAAATTCCACTTCTGCTAACTGCAAAGGTAAGCTGGTGAAGGCACGCTGATGGTGAAGTTCAACAATATTCCCGCCAACATCGCCAATGCACCGCGTCACCTCGGACAGTGCGCCCGGAACATCGCGGATTTGAACGCACAGTCGCGCCAGCCGACCAGAGCGAACCAAACTTCGCTGGATAATCGATGATAGGGTTAACAGGTCAATATTCCCGCCGCTTAAAATAACTCCTACTTTTCGTCCGGCAAAAAGTTGGCGATGCACAAGCAGTGCCGCGAGTCCAACTGCACCTGCTCCTTCTACAACTGTCTTTTCTAATTCCAGCAGCAAGCGCACGCTTTCTTCAATATCGCCTTCGTCTACCAGGAGAATTTTATCAACTAGCTTTTGTACAATCGGGAGCGTTAACTTTCCGGGTGCTTTGATGGCAATTCCATCGGCAATTGTTGAGCCGCCGCAGGTAGTTGGTTTACCTTCTAATGCTTGTAACATAGAAGGAAAGCGGGCAGTTTGTACGCCGATTATTTTAATATTAGGTTGAACGCTTTTGGCTGCGATTGCATTCCCCGAAATTAGTCCTCCGCCTCCTACAGGAACTACCAGCACCTCCAAGTCGGGGTAAGTTGCCAGCATTTCCAAAGCAATTGTTCCTTGTCCGGTAATAATCTTTTCGTCATCATAGGGAGGAACGATACAAAGCTGCCTTTCCTGGGCAATTTGTTGGGCTAATCCAAAAGTTTCATCTAGAATTTCTCCATGTAAAATTACCTCGGCACCAAACGAACGAGTGCGTTCTACTTTAGCATTTGGCGTGAAGTGGGGCATCACAATTAAAGCTGGAATACCTAAGCGCTGAGCTTGGTATGCAACTGCTTGGGCGTGGTTACCTGCTGACATGGCAATTACCCCTTTCTGCCGTTGTTCTGGCGTCAGGGAAAGCAGCTTTACTAAAGCACCGCGTTCTTTAAATGCGCCGACAAATTGCAGGTTTTCAAACTTTAGGATGACTTCTGCTCCAACCATTTCAGAAAGCTTGCGGGAATAGGAGCAGGGAGTATGAGCAACTTGGGAGCAAATTAACTCAGATGCTTTGCGGATATCTTGCAATGTGATAGTCATATTTTTATGTGGAAACGAGCCACCAATTAAAATGCGCTGGCAGCTCAAGTGCGTATATTACTTAACTTATCCCTTCACTGTTGCTAAATCGGTGTTTTGAGACAATTCTACATCAATATCATTCTGGCATGAAATTAGAGTCTAAAACTTCTGTAGATGTATAAGGACATAATTGGGGAAAAGTTGCTTCTGGCAGTCCAGTTTCAGCACTTGCTTGTTCAATTGCATCCAAATAGCATTCAGCAAATACCTCTTCAATATAAGGTTTGAGGCTGGGAGAATCCTTAACGGCTTCGCGAATGCGTCTGCGATGCTCGACTATGCTGCCCTTCCAGCTACCGCTTCTCAATTCTGGCTGATATTGCCATTTGAGCAAGTGCAGCAGAACAATAATAAGATTACTTTTTAGACTCCTACGCTCACTCCGCCCCATGTCCTCAAATTCCTCAATTAGATTTTCCCAGTCGATGTTTGAAAAGTCCTTTACTCGTAATTTTTCCACTGTAGTTTCAATCCATTTCAGGTAATCTGTCTCGTATAAGCTGTGTCGGTTAGCTTCTAGGTTTATCTTCATAACGGCTGACTGAAGGAACGCTTTTCAGGGTGGATTGCTATTTATATTTTAGGCGAACGCGAGTGCGGAAGGGAGGCATATCGCACCAGCCTATACGCACATATACTCATTCTGCTGCTACCCTTGCGGGTAGTTTTACCCAAATCTTTAAAATCTGCCAACAAATCGCTAATTTCCACAAAAATTTCACACCCTGTCTGTAACGTATGTATCAGTCCAGATTAGAAAACCATCAACCATGAATGCCATCGAACCCACTCAGGTTCAAGTTTGTCGTAACGTCATGGAAACTCTTGTCTCTAAAGAGATAGACGCACAACTGCTCTTGCTACCGCCTCGCGTCGCGCAATCTATTAATAAAATTGATGTGATGACCTACGCAATGAATAGATTGCCAGCGCTGTATGCTTCGAGTCAAAAGGGTTGGCAGTACCAAATCTCTCGCGCCCAAAAGCAGTATGGTCAGCAGATATTACTAGCTGTACGTCAGGCAATAATAGCAGTGCAACGCGATCCCTTGCGAAGGGTAATTCCCCTCCAGTCCCACGGCGATGTACAATCCCAAGCAGCTCAGGTTGCGCTAGATAAACTAAAGGAATTACTCCAAAACGAGCAGCTGTCTTGGAGTAATTTAGTAGTCGTTGTTGAGCAAAGTCTGATTAAAGCTTCCCGTGGAGAAATGAATAGCAAATCCCCGCGTTTCCTCGCCCGCTCAATTGATATGTGGGAGAGACATGGTTACTTGAGGTAAGCAAAGCTTGCTGCAATATATAGATTTTAGTTCCCTGACTCGCTCTCGCCAGACCCAATCATTAGTAAATATGATTCGTTTTGTTGTTGAACCACCTGCTGTTTCCAAACCATTTTTTCTGAAGAGTCCTCAAACAAAACAAGTAATTGTTGGTTTGAATGCTCTTGGGTTGGCTCTGCCATTACATAAATATTTATATAATCAGGCCGTAAACTATTGCAAGATCTAGCAATCTCTTTGATCTCAAAACTGGGGCGTTGATTTTCCAGAATCTCTAAAAGAATAGATTCGATTCCAGTCAACTCTGGGAAGGCTAGGGTAACTTCTCTGCCTATAGCGAGATCGGCAGGGTAATCGGAATATTTTTTAACTTCCGGAGAAATATTTTTAACAACTAAGTCTCTATCCACTATTAGATACTCCATGTTATGCAATGCCAGGAGTTTCATCAGCGGTGAACTCAACGAATTATCCGATTTTGTTGTGTTTCCTGACAAAGGCTTAAGGCGATAACCCAAACCGTGGACTGTCTGGATTAAATCTTCGGCGCCTG
Source organism: Microseira sp. BLCC-F43 (assembly GCF_041929235.1). NCBI lineage: Bacteria > Bacillati > Cyanobacteriota > Cyanophyceae > Aerosakkonematales > Aerosakkonemataceae > Microseira > Microseira sp. BLCC-F43. The sequence goes on along the minus strand of NZ_JBHFNP010000045.1, from coordinate 27,894 downwards.
CTTCTTTGAGTTTACGTCGCAATCCTTTAATATGAGTTCTGACTGCATTTTCAGTTGGAATTGAATCGTCAACCCAAATGCGTTCAATAATAGCAGCCGAACTTAAAACATGATTCGGATGATCGAGAAATAACTTTAGCAGTTCGTATTCTTTGGGATACAAGCGCAGAAGGGTTCCTTTGTAACTTACTTCACATGCTTCAGGATCTAAATGTAAATCTTCCCGCTGATTCATCGGTCATACTCCAACAAAACGAAAATAGGGGTGCGGTCAATTTTAGTTGCTAGGATGCCAAGGAAGGTGGTGAACCTATCGTCCTCATCTCCCTCGTCTTCCTTATCTTTGCTCTCTCGATCGCACCCCTGTATATCACACACTTTATTAGCACGCTGTGACCAAGATCAAGCCAAATTTTCACAAATCTTACACGCAAGCTCTGTAAGCTGGAGATCTGTTGAGGTCAGAAAAACCAATATGTCAACAACTGAAGCAACCAGATTTGTGGAAGTGAAGGTTGATTCTAAACGTCATTTACGAGCAGTTTTGACACCTCTGCGTGCATCAGGGCGATAGCCGGATCCCGTTGGATAGCACGATAGTATCGCGTTTTTAAGCTGGGGCCTTCTTCTGATGGATCTAGCAGCATTCTTGCTTCTTCTAGCAGCTGATTGGCTTCGGTTAACGTTACGGGTTCTTTGCTACTGAGGAAAGTATCCATCTGAACGATAAATTGGGAAATAGGACGCAACCAGCTAAACCAATCGTGATTGATAACCAGTTGAAAAAACTCGGTGCTGGATTGAATGCGTCCGTAAAATTGTTCGTAAACAACCCGTTCGGACTCTAGTAGCGCTTTGTGAAGGCGCAGTATACCTTGACGTACCAGGCGCAGGCGTTGCAGCGTGAAATCTAGGGATGGATTGGATGCAGACATGGGGAAGCGCGATCGCTAGACACTTTCCCCATCTTGCCATATCTATCGCTACCAGATCGCCAGTTCACTAATAGTTGAGCCGATCTCAGGCCATACTGTAGTCAGACTCTTGACTCCAGACTCTGGTATTTTATCCGCGAAATTTGGGCAAGCTAAAGTCTGAAGTGATTTGTCTGTCCTCTTAGTTCCAGGAAAAATCCATGAGCGATAATGTTAAAGCATCTGGCTGGATCGAAGATTTAGATCGCGTTGTCAAAGTTCGTACCGAAGTTGCCGATCTTTTGGATGCGATCGCCCAAACTCTCACTCAAGTGGAGTCCGAAGGCGAAAAAATCTCCGGAAAATTAGGATTGGATCGAGATATCGAACGTCTCGTTACCACGGGGGAGAACTTGCGCCAGGGTGTATTTCAACTCCTGGTTTTAGGGGATATGAAGCGGGGAAAAACTACTTTTCTCAATGCTTTACTGGGACAGAATTTACTCCCCAGCGATGTCAATCCCTGTACGGCTTTGTTGACGGTGCTAAAGTACGGTGAAACCGAGAAAGTAACTTGCGGCTTGGGAATTCATCGCAAACAAAAAAATCGCCGCCGCCTTCTCCCAACTAGAAGAAAAAGCAGCAAACTACCCGATACAATACGACGAAGTTGTGGAAGCGATGAATAGTAAACTCCTGCGCTATCGATTTTACGCGGTGGGACATGTTTATAAACCCGCTGCCTCAACTTGGGCGGATTCTGTCATGGATGGATTTGGAGCAATTCCAGATAGTCTCAACCGAGGAATTGGCTCTTTTAATATGTTTTGGCAAAGCGTTCTTTCTTGTGTTTGCGTTACCCTCGTCCTCCAGGCAATCGGCATAATTTTTGCTAGTTTAACCCTCTCTGTATTGGGGGAAATTTTAGCCGGAATTGGGGTAATAGCAATCCAAGCCGAGTACGTGCGACAACAATTCATTGCCGCAACTAAGAAAGAATTCACCAAATACCAGCCGCAAATAGCCGAAGAGCAACAGCAAACTATTTTTGAAGCCGTGCAAAAATGCTTCGATGTGTACGAAAATCAGGTGAGCGATCGCATCAACGCCGATATCAACTCCCGCCAAGCCGAGTTAAACAACTTGCTGCTGCAAAAACAGTTGCAGGAAATCGACCGAGAAGCCGAAACTCTCCGATTGAAAACTGCGGAAAGCACCCTTTTATCTCGCTTGCGTCAAATTGATTTGGTGCGCGCATCTTTGTAGTTTCATGCACGCAAACAAACCGGGTTTCTCTGAAAAATTGTTTATGGAAACGAGAGATAGTAGCAAGAAACAAAGGTGATGGCTTCGGGAAATCTATTTTCACAGCGAGTAGCTCAAGTTCATAACCTCAAATCCATAACCCGCCCGGAAATAAATTTCAAAGGCTTTTAGCTAAAGTCCTCTTAAGAGGACTGAAAGCTTTTGATCGTAAGTATTTAGTCCTCTGAGCGAGGACTTTCGTTACTCGCTGTGGGAATTTATTCCCTGGCGGATGTTGGGACTGGTGCAAGATGTGAGTAACCTCAAATCCATAACCCGCCCGGAAATAAATTTCAAAGGCTTTTAGCCCAAGTCCGTTGAAACGGACTGAAAAGCATCTGATCTCAATAGTTGGTTTTAACCAACTTTAGCTACTCGCTGTGGGAATTTATTCCCTGGCGGGCTGGCTTGTTATCTCAGAGCTTGGCCTCGTCGCGCGTAAGTTATGATTGCCAAAAATTGTGGTAATATTATACCAGATTAGACTGTAAACAAATACAATAATTTTTATATTGAAGATGGTGACTGAATTGGAATTTAACTTTTTTCAACAGTGGTATCCCGTTTCACCACTAGAAGATCTCGCTCCAACCCGCCCGACGGCAGTTACCCTTTTAGGTCGTCGTCTCGCAATCTGGAAGCCGAGTTTTTCGGAACAATATTGCCCTTAATTATTCTGGCGTTAATTGGATTAGGAGGGTATGCTTGGCTGAAATTCTGGCTAGAACCAAAATTTTACTTTGTGGACTACATACACGCCGATAAATAGATGCTGCTGGGTACAGTAAGCGATTTTAACGAACCGCTCCAGACGCAGAGAACGCAGAGAGAAGAGAAAAGAAGAGGTGAGAAGCGAGTAATATTGAATCGATTAACATCTCTCTTCTCTTTCTCTGTGTCCTCTGCGTCTCTGTGGTTTAATTTCTACGTCCTCATCGGTTTTGTGCGGAGTTGTTATCTCACCCCACGAGCAACTAATTGTTCCTGAACGCTAGGAGGAACTGGTTGATATTCGGCGAATTCCATCGAGAAATTTGCTTGTCCGGATGTCAGACTTCGCACCGCCATCGAATATCCAAACATCTCTCTCAACGGCACTTCTGCACGAATAACCGAATAATCTCCCATCGTTTCCGAACCTAACACCAACCCGTGACGGGAAGAAAGATCCCCCTGAATTCTTCCTACATACTCATTGGGCATTTCTACTTCCACGAGCATAATCGGTTCCAGGATAATTGGATGAGCTTTTTTGTAGACTTCCTCAAACGCATAACGCGCCGCAGTCCGAAATGCCAATTCGGAAGAATCTTCCCGATGATAGCTACCATTTTGGAGAATTACTTTCACTCCAGTGACTGGATAACCAATCAGAAGTCCGGAATTAATCGCATCGCGGAAACCTTTTTCGCAAGCGGCGATAAATTCTTTGGGAATCGCACCGCCAACGACTTTATTCTCGAATACAAACGTTTCCGTACAAGGTTGAATTCGACCCATAACCTGGGCGTATTGACCAGCACCACCCGTTTGCCGTTTCCAAGTATAGTCGAAGGTTACCGCTTTGGAAATCGTTTCGCGGTAAGCAACTGCTGGCGCACCAACATAAACCTCCGCGTTATATTCCCGCTTCATTCGTTCGATGTAAATTTCCAGATGGAGTTCTCCCATCCCCGAAATTAAAGTTTGTTTGGACTCCGGATCTATGGTGAGATGGAATGTTGGATCTTCACGTTCAAAGCGGGTGAGTGCTTTGGTCATTCGATCTGCATCTTCCTTGTGCTTTGGCGTCACGGAAAGCGTCACCACGGGTTCTGGTACGAACATTGCTTCCATTGAAAGCGAGGTGCCGTTGCTACAAAATGTATCCCCAGAGGCGCAGTCAATCCCAACTAACGCCACAATTTCACCAGCGGCGGCGATTTCGATGTTTTCCCGTTTATCGGCGTGCATTCGCACAAATCGTCCCACTGTAACCGCTTTGTTGGTGCGACTGTTGCGGATGCGATCGCCTTTCTTCAATGTCCCCGCATAAATCCGGGTATAAGTTAGTTGTCCAGCTTGTTCATCATCGGTAATTTTGAACGCCAGTGCAACCAACGGCGCATTTATATCTGCCGGAACATCAACTTTTTCATTCGTTTTGACATCGAACGCTTTCACCACTTCCCGATCGGTTGGCGATGGCAGATATAAGGTAACCGCATCGAGTAGGTTTTGCACCCCTTTATTCTTGAAAGCAGAACCAAGCAGAACGGGAGTCAGTTCCAAACTTAAAGTTGCCGCGCGAATCGTTGACCAAATTAATTCTTTGGGAACTTCTTCTCCATTCAGCAACTTTTCTGTCATCGCTTCCGAAAACAAAGAAAGGCGATCGAGCATTTTATCCCTTGCTTCTTGCGCTTGGGATAACAAGTTTTCGGGGATTGGTTTAACGACTCGATTTTCTCCATGTTCTCCTTCGTAATAATTCGCCGCCATCTCAATTAAATCGATAACGCCTGCGAATTCATGTTCTCTGCCAATCGGATATTGCAGCAATAAAGCATTCAAACCCAATTTATCTCTGAGTGCTTGCACAACCCGAAACGGATCTGCACCCACGCGGTCTAACTTGTTGATAAACGCGATGCGCGGAATGCGATATCGCTTCATTTGCCTATCAACAGTTATCGATTGAGATTGCACGCCACCAACCCCGCACAGCACCATAATTGCACCGTCGAGAACCCGCAAAGCGCGCTCAACTTCAATCGTAAAATCCACGTGTCCGGGAGTATCAATTAAGTTAATTTGGGTATCGTGCCACGTACAGGTTGTAGCAGCAGAGGTGATAGTAATTCCTTTTTCGATCTCTAGCTGCATGTAGTCCATCGTGGCACCTTCCACACCCACCTCGCCAATTTTGTGGATTCTGCCAGTGTAGAAAAGGATGCGTTCGGATAAAGTTGTTTTACCCGCATCGATGTGGGCAGAAATTCCAATGTTGCGAATTTTTTCCAGGGTAATCATAGGACTTGCTCCTTACTAGAGAGCGAAAAACATGTTTGACGCTTGCCGCGTCACCCTATATACTACATTGTGTCTTACACAAGCGTCAAGGAGCGAACGCGCAGGCAGAAATTCTCCTACCATGGGAGTCAAATAAATTGTACTGGCATAATCCAGGGTATAAGGGGAATTGTAAGAATTTCTTCAATTAACTTGATGTAACGCAAGTTGCTAGTTATAAACTTGGGGGTGGCTAATTGCTAATGGCTAATGGGAGCATTTTTCCTGCCATTAGCCATTAGCCATTAGCCGCTATGCATGAGATAACTAGAAACTTGAGTTATGTAGTTATTTGCGGTAACATCTATCTGAAGTTAGAAATTTATTGATTTTATGTGGCTTGTAATTATTAGCTGTTCGGGGGATGCGTGGAAACGTCATGGAGTGGAGTTTAAGGCAATGGCAGAAAAGTATGCCGGTACTTGTACATCTTCTAAAAAAATGCCCGATGGTCAACGTTTGATGGAATACAAAATAGAAGATGTAGGAGACGCAGAAGCGTTTCAAGATGAATGTCTTAACTTAGAAGGATTCACCGCTAGGTTTGAGTCGGTTTAACCTAGTAACTCAAGTTGCTCTTATAAAAGCGATCCCCCCAACCCCCCTTCCCAAGGGGGGCTTTTAAAGTTCTGCCCCCTTGACTCTCCCCTTGGGGTAGACGCCACAATAGCAGTATGAGCAACTTAGAGATATCCAACCTGATGTCAATAGGACAGTTCGCGGTGCGTTCGCGTCTTTCCATCAAAGCACTCAGACTCTATGATTCAATTGGTTTATTACCACCAACTACAAATTAATTGGTTGGTTGCGGTATATTGCAATGCCTTTAGATCGAATCGCCGAGTTATTAGAGTCTGACACAGAACAAGCACTACACCTTTTAAATGATTACTGGCAAAAGGTTGAAGTCAAAGTTGCTCAACAGCGTAAATTTGTGAAATACCTCCAGGATTATATCGGGGAAAAGGAGTCTGATATGACTTACGAGATTCAAGTAAGGAATGTACCTAAGCAGCAAATTATTAGCATCACCAAACGAGTCTACATTGATGATTTGGTCAAACATATCTGCGATTCATTTTCTGCCCTCCACGAACTTGCCAAACAGCAAAATATCGCCGTTATCGGTCACGAAACTGTAATTTATCACGGTCGCGTCGATGAAGATAGTAACGGTCCAGTGGAAGTTTGTTTGCCCGTCGCCGGAAATTTAACCGATAGTGGTAGCATCAAAGTCGGAGAATTATTAGCGGGAAAAGAAGTATTTACGCGCATTACGTTAAAACAATGTCAGTTTCCCGAAATTCTTCAAGCTTACGATGCCGTAGCAATGTGGTTGCATCAACAAGGATATCCCACGGCAGGTTCGCCCAGGGAGATATACTTTAATCAAGTGAAAGAATCGCAAGACGATCCGTTTTGCGATGTGGCGTGGCCTTTTTTAAGCTAGTTTAGATGGGAAGCGATCGCCCAAACATACTTCTTCGATCGAAATATGAGAAACTAAATTAGTTATTTAGTTTCAAATCGAGTATGTGGCGCGTAATTATTAGCTGTTCCGCAGAAGCTTGGAAAGCTTCTGCTGTTGAGTTTAAATCAATAGCAGAAAAGTATGCTGGTACTTGTATATCTTCTAAAAAAATGCCTGATGGTCAACGCTTGATGGAATATAAAATAGAAGATGTCAGCGACGCAGAAGCGTTTCAAGATGATTGCCTCAGATTAGAAGGATTTACTGCTACGTTTGAATCGCTTTAACTCAAGAAACCTGGTTTTTCAAGCAAACCGGGTTTCTGACTAATTTATCCTTGGTTTAAATTAGCGATCGCTTGACTAAACCAACTCGCTGCACTAATATTCGTTCCCTCGCTCAATCGTTCTAAAGTTTGGTCTAATAAAGAAATTGGTAATCCCTTCAAAACCACAGATTCAGTACAAAGTTTATAGCTACCATCCGACTGCAACCGAAAAGCAAACACCCGCTTCCCTCGTACATCAATCACCCAATATTCGGGAACTCCCAAAGTGGCATAAAGTTTTTTCTGTTCATCTAGGTCAGAAGACAGAGTAGTATCGCCGACTTCACAAACTAAATCGGGGACTCGCCATTGATTGAGATTAATATAACGAGATTGCCCTGGTTGCCATTGCGGAACCCCTTCACCGATGTATAAAACTATATCTGGCGATGCGGCTTGCGTATTTGGTTTTTCCAGTAAAACACCCCCTAAATCGCTTGCTGTTTGCTCTGGGAAGCAAGTAAACCAGATATAAAACAGCATGGCGAAAAGACGAGCAATACTGGCGTGGTTGATTCCTTCGTTACCCATGTCAACAAAAAGATAGTTTTGATTAAAAAACAGCCGAACTCTCTCTAAAGTTGGATCGTCGCGATAGCGTAAGTAATCTTCCCAATTTGCTGCCTCCCATTTGGGAAGCGAGGTGCTATCAGCTATTTGAGCAATTTTAGGCGTTGCAGTTGTCATAGGTTTATTTTTGATTTCACTCCTTACATTGCCTTGGCAAAAAGGGTTACTGTTATTTTAACTTGCTTTAGCGATCGCACTCTCAAAACTGGATGCGATCGCTAGTTTTTTCTTCACTAATCAATCAAAAAAATCGCCTTTTTCAGGATACTCATCATTTCCCCTGAATTGCCATAAGGCATTAACGGACTCCACTCCCAAACGGCTGCAAAATTCTTGTGATGCAGCGTATGAATGGTGCGGACTACTGCTTTATGCGAACCAATTACAAGAACTTTGATAAATTCTTTCCCTGAAACTGGATCGCAAGATGGTTGAAGGATAACAGACGCAGAGTTTGTTTCACCCGCATCGGTCAGAAAGCTGTTGTGCATTGAGTTCACCTTTTGTTAAATGTTCCGATTAGTCACATAAGCTATCTTACACCCAATGTGACTAAATGGAACGTTTACTCGGTTAAGATCCTCTGACACAATCAAAGTCATGGGAAAAGCAGGTAAAGCCCTCAAACAGGCATTAGTAAGCTATGGCATTAGCCAAAATCAGCTAGCAGCTGCGATGGGAGTTGGACATGCCAACGTCAGCCGTTGGGTGAACGAGGTGAGAGATCCTGGAGGTGAGACAATCCTTCAAATTCGCACAGCACTTGGGCAGATTAATCCAGCAGCGGCAGAGGAATTCATCAGGTTATACCTGGAATAGCCGAAAAATGAAGACTAGAAGACATGGGAAAAGCGGGAAAAGCTCTCAGACGGGCGTTGGAGACATACGGCATCAGCCAAAACAAATTAGCCGTCACCTTGGGAGTTGACCGATCCGTTGTTTTTCATTGGTTTCATGAGAAAAGAGATCCATCTGCGGAAACCGTTGTGCAAATTGCTACTGCGCTCAAAACCATCAACCCAGAGGCAGCAGCAGAATTTATTAGCTTATACGTGGGCGATTTCCTTTACCACGAGGATGAAAACCCGTCCTAGATTATGGGAAAAGCAGGCAAAGCCCTCAGACAAGTTCTGGAAACCTACGGAATTAGTCAAAATAAGCTGGCAGTCGTAATGGGAACGAGGAGATCGAATGTAGGTCGCTGGTTTCACCAGCAAATAGACCCTACAGGCGATACAATCGCTGAAATTGTTGCAGCCTTGAGTAAAATTGAGCCAACTGCGGCGGAGGATTTTGTCAGGTTGTATTTAGGAGATGCAATGCGGAATGGAGAAAAAACTGCAAATCCCGAATAAGTTATAGCGGATTGTGACTTGACAGAATACACTTGATTTTTCATGAGTTCAGGACTTACGCAGATCATCCATATATAGTGTTTTGTAGGGGCAATCCCCCCGTGGTTGCCCCTACATCTAGAGGCGTTGCGTAAGTCCTGGAGTTAATAGCCCGTGTAGACGTTGCTCGGTTTGTATAGCGGCTGCCATTTTTGCTGCCGCTATACAAACCAAGCCCCAAGGGCTGTATTCCACCAAGTCACAAACTGCTATATAACGCTTGAACCCGCCCTAAAATTGATGCCAAGCACATCAGGAGAACCTGAGATGACCAAAAGTTTGTGGCAACCTCCCCGCCTGCGGACGGCTGAAAACGCTGACGAAGAACGCCGCGCTACATGGCTGGAATTATTTTACGATCTGGTTTTTGTGGCAGCGATCGCACAAGTCGCCCATTACCTGGAAGCGCACATCACCCTCGCGGGTTTTTTCAGCTATGTGTTGTTATTTATACCAATTTGGTGGTCTTGGGTAGGGGCGACATTTTACGCTACGAGGTTCGACACCGACGATTTGGGACATCGATTGCTGACCTTATTGCAGATGGTAGCGATCGCAGTTCTAGCAGTCAATGTCCACGACGGTTTAGGAGAAAGTTCGGTTGGTTTTGCCCTTTCCTATGTCGGCGTCAGGGCGATCTTAATTTTGCAATATATCAGCGCCGGATATTTTGTCCCCGCCGCCCGTGGGTTAGTAAAATGGTACGCTACGGGTTTTAGTATCGCCGCTTTGATTTGGTTAGGATCGATTTTTGTACCAATTCCTTGGCGATTTGCGCTTTGGGGTGCGGCACTAATTGTAGATTTTGGCACGCCTTTAACAGCAGGTAAATTAGTCAGCAAAATACCGCCGAGTTTTTCCCACGTACCAGAGCGTTTGGGCTTATTTACGATTATCGTATTAGGCGAAGCGGTGATTTCTGTAGTCAGAGGTGTTTCCGAGTTGGAATGGGGGATTTTATCTGCCGTTGTCGCTTTATTGGGGATGCTGATTGCATTTAGTTTATGGTGGATTTATTTTGACAGCGTTGATGGTTCTCCCTTGCAAGCAATGCGCGTTGGCAATATGGGAATAGGTTTAACTTGGCTGTATTCCCACTTACCCCTGGCGATTGGTATTGCTGCTACGGGTGTCGCCGTGCAGCATATAATTGTGTCGAGTAAAAAGGAATTATTACTGCCAGATGGGGATCGATGGTTGATTTGTGCAGGTACAGCAATATGCTTGACTGCATTGGCAGTAATACACTTGATTACTTGTACCTTGGGACGCGATCGCAGTAAAATTTTAGCTGCCTATCGGATAGCCTCGGCGGTGTTTGTTTTAGGGATAGCAATTGCCGGAGTTAATCTATCACCAATAATAGGGATGAGTTTAGTAGCAGCAGCTTGTGCAGTCCAAGTAGTTTTAGCTCTTCTGGAGACAAGAAATAATAGCCTAAGTGGCTAGTTATAACTAGAAAAATTGCTAATGGCTAATTGCTAATTGCTAGTGGGAATATTTTACGATTCTACCATTAGCTATTATCCATTAGCTATTAGCAGTCCTTACATGACTGCAAGCTTTTGGGGTCAAATGAACCCAAAACCCTTTGTACCAAGGCTTCTGGGCATCGGAAGTTGCAAGCAGCGGGGCAACTTCCGCTTAATTGTTACGATTTATCCCACTAAGGGCTAGCCGTTGAAGCTAAATACCTAGCCAAAAGATCTATATTTGGGTAATTGTAAAGCACATTAGTAGAGAGATCGCGTTCCAGCCAAGCCTCCAATTCCCCAGTCAAAATTATTGAATCAGCCGATCCTAAACCATAGCGTTCAAAAGGAAGTGAGCAATTTACCTCATCTGGGTCAATTTTCAATACTTTTGCCATGTAGGCAACTAACCAAGCTTTTATTTCTTCCCCTAAAGGCAGTTTCTTTTCTCTATCTACCTTTGGCAGCGTCGCCACTATTTGACTGTACTGCTTCATCGCTTCACTGCGACTCATGCCTTTAAGTTGATTCCACGCTTGCCATTGAATATACTTTCGAGGTTGCAAAATCGGATCTGGCTCTTCTTCCAGACAATCCCCTTCCATTGCTTGTTGATAGAGACTCTCAAGCTCTATTTGTTTCTTGCCTTGGGGGAGTTGAACATGACCAAAGCGAACTAGATTAGACATGGTTTGGAATTCCACTTCTGTATCGTCTAGATCGTGAGAATCCCTGACAACGTTGATTCCATAAGCATCATGCCCTGACACCAAAATACAAAAATGTTTTTTGATGTTATGAAAATTTTCATCGATGAAATCGCCTTGCCAACGATGGGAATAAACCTGCACGCTGGGAGGAACATAGCGTGCATTAATAGCTAGTCGGCGTTGGTTAGAGTTATTGCTATAAGAAGAATGCATAACCCTCTCCGTGAAAATAATGACTTGACCCATCTTCGCGGGTACAGCTTCCACTTCCCATTCATTTTCATCGAAGTCAAACACGGCTGAATATTGTCTCCGTCCTTGCCAAACCATTTTGTGGTTTTTAATACCTGCAAACATTCCCTCTTCCGCAGGCACCTGCACTCGCTTAAATTTTTGCTTGTGCGTTCTATTGGCAAAACGCAAGCAGCCATTTTCAAGAGTAGCGTCATCTAAAGCTACCCATACTGTTAAATTTAAAAAATCTTCATTTTTGGGATAAAGCAGTGCTGGCTTTTGAGGGTCATAGGCACTGGGGTCGTAACAATCATAAACTTGATGCCATTTGATTTCACCTTCTCCCGGCATTTTGCCAAACACATTTGTGTTCCACAGTAGCAAATTCTTCTCACCCAATTGGTTTAATAGCCCAACAATTTTGGGGTTTTTAAACATCTCTGCTATGGGTTGATGAAACAGATGAAGGTCACGAGATGTGCTGAGGTTCAAGACATTATTGTACAGCATCATCATCGGCTGACCATCTACTTCTTTAATAGCACTATTGGTTTCTAGGCATTTTTTGACAGTTTCGACTTCTGACCTTGTAAATATATCAAGGGGGCCTACCCATCCTTTTTCTTCAAATTGTTTAATTTGGTCTTGTGTGAGCATATTCATACTTTACCTTTTTTTGCTTAACAGTTGAGCGCTGACAAAGTTTTTTCTAGGAAATGACTTCGACAAGTGCGACGCATGATCTTGCCACTTGAAGTTTTAGGAATGCTTCCTGACTTGAGCAAGGCTATCGCATAAACTTCGAGTTCGTGTTGCGCCATCAACGCCTGACGAATATCTCCAATTACTTCATCTAAATTCAGTTCTGGCAGCCAACTTCGATCGACTTCCTGAACAACAACTAATTTCTCTTCGCTATCTACCTCAATCCCAAACGCGGCTCCAGAATTTTTACGCAGTGCCGAGTGGCTCTGTTCGACTGTAAATTCAATATCCTGGGGATAATGATTACACCCTCTAATAATGATAACATCCTTCAAGCGCCCAGTGACAAATAGCTGACCATTTTTAATAAACCCTAAGTCACCCGTCCGTAGAAATGGACCTTCACCAGTGTCTTGTAAATAGACCTCAAATGTCTCTTTTGTTTCCTTGGGTTTATTCCAGTAACCTTGAGCAACACTTAAACCTGATACCAAAATTTCGCCAACTTCATCTGGAGCGCACCGAGTTAAAGTATCGGGATTAACAATAACTACTTTCATCCCACTAATCGGGAAACCACAACTAACCACATATCGACTTTCCTTTTGATCGCCCTCGCACTCAACAATCTGATTTTTCTCGAGTGCTGATGCCGAAATTGAGGCAATTTGAGGCACCTGATTGTGAGACTTGGTTGCGACTAATAAAGTGGCTTCGGCAAGACCATAAGCGGGATAAAAAGCTGTGGCACGGAATCCACAAGGTTCAAAGGTTTTAATAAAATTTTCTACAGTGTCTTTACGGATTGGTTCTGCTCCATTACTGGCTGTAGTCCAACTCCCAAGATCTAAATTCACCAATTGTTCTGATGGAACTCGGCGCACACAGTAGTCGTATCCAAAGTTGGGGCTTTGGCTATGAGTAACTCTATACTTAGAAATCACCCTCAGCCAACTTATCGGGTTCTTGATAAACGTCAATGGTGACATCACATAACAAGTTATACCAGAATAAATAGGCTGGATTAATCCATCAATCAGACCATAATCATGGAAATAAGGCATCCAAGTCGCCGCAATACTATCTGAAGTGTAGTTCCATGCTTGATTGATGCAGGCAGAATGGTGTATGACATTGTGATGGGTTACAATGACTCCTTTTGGCGTCGAGGTAGAACCAGACGTATATTGTAAATAAGCTATAGCATCTGGGTTAATCGTTAATTCCTGCCATTGGTCTGCCAGTTCGTCTGCTATCTCGTCAGAATACAGCCACAATAGCTTGTTATTACATTCAAGTTTTTTTTTCCATTCCTCTGAAAGCTGAGAAGAAACTTCAGAGGTAGTCAAAGCGAGGGAAGCTTGAGCATCCTGAATCAAAGATTGAAGTCGAGGTAGAGTTCGCTTGATCCCAATGGCATCAGGTGGAGGAGCAGGAATAGGAATGACTCCAGCATATAAACATCCAAAGAAAGCACAAATGAACTCCAGAGTCTGAGAATAAAGCAGCAATGCTCGTTCCCCTTTTGTTACCCCCATCCCCTGAAGCTGAGCGGCGATCGCTCGCGCCCGCTTTTCCAATTTTCCATAAGTTAAAATTGCTGTTTCTTGTTGCCTATTACCAACAAAGCCATAGACTTTTTGGTTCTGTTGATTTCTTGCTCGATAACGCAGCAGGTGTACCAACGATGAAAATTTTTGCTGATTCTCCATCGATGAAAATTTTTGCTGAGTCTCCATAAAACTTGTTCCCCATTTATTCAGAGCGGGCTTGGGTAATAAACTGTTTTTGTGAACGCAATCGGGTTACCCGCATTTGTAGCCCTTTTGCAGGACTCAGCACAGCACCTTTACGGACAGGTTTGACCGATTGAGGATCGATCAGTTCAATTTCCCAGTGAGATAAAATTGTTGCGAGCGCCATTTTCATCTCAAACAACGCAAATTCTGCGCCAATGCAGCGCCGATTTCCGCCACCAAACGGCAAGAATTCGTGAGGTGCAAATTGTCGTTCTAAAAATCTTTCGGGCTGAAACTGCTTGGGCTGAGGATACAAATCTTCCCGATGATGAGTCAAATAGATCCCTGGAATCACTAAAGTTCCTGGTTCTAGCTGATAACCCATAATTTCTATGGGTGATTTAACCACTCGCTGTAAGCCAACCAATACGACTGGATATATGCGTAGTGCTTCCGAACAAACAGCGTTTAAATAAGGCAACCGTAAAATTACATTGGGATCGAGGTTGACACTCAGAGAATCCACTTCCTCTAGGAGGTTGGCGTAGATTTGAGGCGAAGCGTAAATCCAGTATAATGTCCAAGCTAAAGCCGTTGCGGTTGTTTCATTGCCAGCAATTAACAAAGTGATTAGTTCATCGTGTAATTCCTCCTCTGTCATCGGCAGACCGTCTTCATCGCGGGCTAACATCATCAGCGATAATATATCATAGCGGCTTTGGTTTGTCTCTTCTGTCCGCTCATGAATTTCATCGTAGATCAGTTGGTCAATCGTTTGGATCTCTCGCAAAAAACTGCCCCAAGGACTCCAAGCACCCAGGTCTCGACGTAGTGCCGGGATCATTATAGCCAGTATTCTTAAGAATGGCGTTTTTAAAAGACCTATGGAGAGTTTTTTAAGAGTTTGGTAGCGTGATTTGTCTTCTAGTCCAAAGATGACTTTGAGAATCACTTGACTGGAGATCTCCCGCAACGATGGCAGAACCGCAAAAGGCTGATTTATTGGCCATTGCCTGCTGACTTCTTCGGTAATCTGGGAAATTAGCCTGCCGTTTCCTAGCATTTTCTCCCCGTGCAATGGAGGTGTCAGCAGTTTTCTCTGCCGTTGGTGAGGTTTTCCTTCTAACGCAAGCAGCGATTGCGGACCAAAAAAAGGTGAGTTTATCCCTGCCGGTTCACCCGAATCCAATTTGCTCGTAGGAGTGGCAAAAACCTGCTGCAGTGCTTGCGGATGACTCACTACGACTTGAGGTTTAAACACCGGACCTATTCGGATAGTAAAGATATCCCCCCAAAAATTCTAAAGGATGATTGAGCCACTGTAGCGTTTGTACGAAAGGTGAATCTTTAGGACCATCAGGTAACTGAGGATGTTGCATATTTTTGCAGACTTTGCATTTACATTGGATAGATGAAGGCTAACTGACCTTACCAACCCAACTTTGATAAAATTCTCTCATCTTTAACGGAGGTTGATCGTAATTGATATAAGCCCGACCCCCATCTGGGTTCATCGTATTTAAGACTTCTATGTCCTGTCCCATCGTATATTCAGTTTGCAAAACATAAAACAAAAATTCAAGGATGTTCCGTAAAACGTTGGTCTTTTTCTTGATCGTTGTCAACATCCAAATCTGTGTCTCGTTGGCGGTAATTGGAGTGAAGCCCACTAACACTGCACATCTATCTAAGCCATCATGAAAAACAGTCATTTTAGCTCCACTAGACCAACTATCTATTCGCACTTTTATGTTCTGAGGATATAACCCTAAAGCCTTGAATGCGGAACCTACTTTTCCTAAATCGTTATTGACATCAATCTGGAATTCCGAACAGAGTCCAATCCACGCTTCTTTTGGAATCGGAGGTTGACTATCTGACGTTAAATACTGGTCCTCATTCAACAGATAGTATTTAAAAGAACCAGAAACTTTTAAATTGTGTGTCGAGAAGAAATGCAGAACATCAAATAAATTTTCTTGCACCCGCAGCGCTGTGGTTGTTACATGATAATCTTTACGATACAACATATAGTTGTGCCTGTTGCTCTCTGCTTCTGAAAACTCAGGCAAAGGATACAGAGTGGTTGGGCAACCATACCACACCCAAATATAACCGTACCTTTCAACAGTGGTATAAGCAGACTGAAACGCTGTTGGAGGAATTGTGTCTGACTCAGGTACCAAAACACACTCCCCAAAACGATTGTAATTCCAGCCATGATACGAACATCGAATACAATCGTCTACAACTTTACCAATCGCCAAACTTGCCCCCATGTGCGAACAGTAAAGTTCCATGACTGATGGACAGCCATTTCGATCTCGCCAAGCAATCAGTTGCTGACCAAATAGCTGTATTTGTTTGGGTTTTTTCTGCAAAGCCTTGGAGGACATTGCAATATACCAACCTGTGGCAAAATTCCCTGTCTTTTTATCAACTGCTGTTTTTAATTGATTGCCCCTGGGAACTCTCAAGCTTTTAAGATTGTTCGCGTTCATTTTTCTTTGAGTTTTACCTATTTTTGTTTTCTATTTTTTATTAATGGAATTAAATCTACAAGGCTAAATTCTTGGCGAATGTCTAGCAGAGAACGATCTAGCATGGGTTCGTATTCATAATATGACCAATACTTTTGATGACCGCGAGTTTGAAACCACATCACAACTATTTCTGGCAGGACTAGAAGTAAGGAAATCACAGCCCAACTATACCAAATGAATGGATTGCGATCCTTCAGTACATCATCCAAAAGCCCGCTCACTGCGGGATCGTCCCTGTCACGCAGCCAGTCCTGATAAGCACGCACATATTCTTTAAATGTGTAGGTACTGACAAAAAATGTGAAAAAGAACAGTCTCCATTCATCACACATATCAGTATCATAGCCAAATACGACGTGGGTGATGTCATGAGCCATTAACAGTTTGCCAAAATCCTCCCTCATTCGATTTGGAGGGGTTATATGAGGATTTGCTTGAAAATACTCCTCCATACCTTGTCGTAGAGTTTGAGTGCTATATTTCTCTGTATATTGCAGGTATCGATTAAAAGAACGTCGATTCATTTCCCATTCATTCCCACTCTAATACTAGATCTATGCACAAATAACTCTAATTCGTCTAGCTCTTGTAGTTTGATAACAATATAATATTGCGAGCCAAAGCAAAAGAACTGAGAGTTCTGAGAATACTCAGTTTTTCACATTTGATTCCTGATTGCTATATCTAATAATAAAAAGGTACTTAAGGACTCCACACGAAAATATCTACCATTTAAGTTATTCCCCATTTGGAATATAACTTGTTTAACGGGTATGATTTTCGTCTAACTTCCTTAATTCCCTTTTTATCCATCTTATTCAGCTCAGAAATACTAGAGTTTGGCTCAGTATGTTTCTCCACCTCACCTTACTTAAGAAAACATACTACGAACCAATTCGCGATTTTCTTCTTTGCTGATCATACCGTTCTTGTCTTTGTCAATTTCAGCAAAAGTTGCTTGTGCTGCGCCTAAATTTGACTCAAAAACTAAAAAGAACCCTTTACTTTCCTCAAACGAAATATTTCCGTCACCATCACTATCTGCTAGATCAAACACCATATCTGCTGTTTTCACAAATACATCTTCAATAGTGCTATTTCCAGCCTCCTCAGCGAACTTAATAAATTCATCGAGGCTTACTTTCTGATCTCCATCTGTGTCAACTGCTTGCTGGAGTTTTTTCCAGATTTCCAACAACTGTGAACTGATGGCGTTGTATTCTGCTGAACCCACAGCGTACCCCTTGAGTATTGCCAGGGACTTGGCTTTTTCTTCATAGTCTTCAGCCGAGACATATCCTGTTCGATCAACATCTAGGGCATTAAATCCAACTTTCAGCTTTTCTTGTTGGCTTGCTGTTAGAGGCATAATTACTCCAGAGGTAATTTCTACAAAATGAATCTTTCACAACCACTTACCTTCCCATACATCTAACCCCATGTCAAGCCTATTTTACAAAACTTAATGTTTTGATTTTAAAGGGGACAATATGATGAAAAAATCAGATTTAGAGTTATTATTGGTCTGAGCTTTTAGCCCGCAATTGCCAAAATATTAAGAAAATATAAAGTTTGTTAAATTATGACACAACAATATCTACAATTGACCGAACACAACACTCGGTACACTTGAGCAAGTGTAGAAAGGGAATCCAGCCTCAACTAGAAACATAAAAATCAAAAAGGGAAAGAAAAATTATCAATGGAACCCATCGCAATTATAGGTATTGGTTGCCGTTTTCCGAGTGCCAAAGACCCGGAATCTTTTTGGTATTTACTCCAGAATGGATTGCATGGAATCACCGAGGTTCCCCCAAACCGATGGAATAAAGATGTTTTATATGACCCAACGCCAGCAACACCCGGAAAAATGAACACACGTTGGGGTGCTTTTCTACAAGAGATAGATTTATTCGATCCAGAATTCTTTAGGATTTCGCCTCGGGAAGCCGTGTCCGTAGACCCCCAACACAGATTGATCTTGGAGGTTGCATGGGAAGCATTGGAAAACGCGGGAATTGTACCAGAGAGTTTAGAGGACAGCCAGACAGGGGTTTTTCTAGGAATTGTGGGTAGTGACTATGGCAGACTTGTATTTAGCGATCCGCAATCTATAGATGCTTATGGTGGCACTGGAGTCACACCTAGCATTGCGGCTAATCGCCTGTCTTATTTATTAAATCTACATGGACCCAGTTTAGTCATAGACACCGCTTGTTCCTCATCACTCGTAGCATTACATTTTGCTTGCCAAAGTCTGCAAAGCGGGGAATCTAATTTGTGCTTAGTAGGAGGAGTAAATTTAACTCTATCCCCAGAGTATACCCTCGCTTTTTCTCAAGCGAGGATGATGGCTGGCGACGGTCTTTGTAAAACTTTTGACGCTGCTGCTAATGGTTATGTACGCGGAGAGGGATGCGGTATCATTGCGATCGAGCGTCTCAGTGACGCTATCCAAAATGAAGACAATATTCTCGCCGTGATTAGAGGTTCGGCAGTTAATCATGACGGTTTTAGTAATGGGATTACCGCTCCCAATGGATGCTCACAGCAAGCGGTGATGAGTCAAGCTTTAAAAAATGCTGGTATAGCCCCAGCCCAAATTAGTTATGTAGAAGCTCACGGTACGGGGACATCTTTGGGAGATCCAATCGAAGTTGAATCGATCCAAGCTGTGTTTGGAAATGGGCGAACACCGGAGCAGCATTGTTGGATTGGCTCGGTTAAGACAAATATCGGA
Source organism: Microseira sp. BLCC-F43 (assembly GCF_041929235.1). Classification (NCBI taxonomy): domain Bacteria; kingdom Bacillati; phylum Cyanobacteriota; class Cyanophyceae; order Aerosakkonematales; family Aerosakkonemataceae; genus Microseira; species Microseira sp. BLCC-F43. The sequence continues at coordinate 8,718 of NZ_JBHFNP010000045.1, read as the reverse complement.
CATTTAGAAGCCGCTGCCGGGATAGCTGGGCTAATTAAAGTCGTTTTATCTTTGCATCATCGGCAAATCCCCCCCCATTTGCATTTAAAACAACTTAATCCCTTAATTAAGTTAGCAGGAACACCCTTTAGCATACCTACAGAGTGCCAATCTTGGTCTGTTGTTACAGGGAGCCGGATGGCTGGGGTAAGCTCTTTTAGCTTTGGGGGTACCAATTGCCATGTCATCTTAGAAGAAGCACCCAAACAGGTAGCAAAAACTAACGAAATCGAGGGTCCCCTCCATCTATTCACCCTATCGGCTCAAACAAAAAATGCGTTATTGGAATTAGTAAGTCACTATCAAAGCTATCTGGAAACTCATCGAGCATTAGCGATATCTTCGGTTTGTTTCAGTGCCAATACGGGGCGATCGCACTTTCAGCATCGTCTAGCGATCGTTACCTCCAATCGAGAAGAATTAGCTAATCAATTAGCAAAAATTAGTGCGGGAGAAGAAGCGAATGATGTTTTTTCGGGAAAAATCCGGAGGAATAATCAATCCCCTAAAATTGCGTTTCTGTTTACAGGACAGGGTTCCCAATATGTCAACATGGGAAGACAACTCTATAAAACTCAACCCGTTTTTCGTCGAACCTTAGACCAGTGCGATCAAATTCTACAATCTTATTTAAAAAAATCTATTCTAGACATTCTTTATCCTCAAGATAGCCAACAATTAAAGAGTTCAGTCATTGACCAAACTGTTTATACCCAAGCTACTGTATTTGCCCTTGAATATGCCCTAGCCCAATTATGGCAATCCTGGGGAATCAAACCAAACGCGGTTATGGGCCATAGTGTAGGAGAATATGTTGCAGCAACAATCGCAGGAGTATTGAGTTTAGAAGACGGTTTAAAATTAATTGCCCATCGGGGACGCTTAATGCAGCAGTTAGATCGAGAGGGTAAGATGTTAGCTGTTATGGCATCCGAGGAAGAAATACGTCCATTAATTGCCTCATACCCAACAGAAGTCGCAATAGCCGCCATCAACGGACCCCAAAACCTTGTCATTTCCGGTCAAACAGAAGCCATTAAAATTTTGAAAACCCGCTTAGAATCACAGGGAATTCAGACCAAACTGCTACAAGTCTCCCACGCTTTTCATTCACCCTTGATGGAACCAATTTTGGCAGAATTTGAAGCAGTGGCGCATCAAATCACCTATAATCGCCCTCGAATTCCATTAATCTCCAATGTCACAGGAAGTCGAGCTGATGATACGATTACGACGGCAAGCTACTGGGTCAATCACATACGCCAACCCGTGAAGTTTGCTCAAAGTATGAAGACCTTGCATCAAGAAGGTTACAAAATCTTCCTCGAAATTGGAGCTAAACCCATTTTAATAGCGATGGGAAAACAGTGTTTGCCAGAAGGAGTAGGAGTTTGGCTACCCTCTCTGCATCCAAGTCAAGAAGACTGGCAACAAATGCTCCAGAGTTTAGGAAAATTATATGTGCAAGGAGTTAAAGTTGACTGGTCAGGGTTCGAGCGAGATTATGCCCGTAGCAAGGTAAGATTGCCCACTTATCCCTTTCAACGGCAACGTTACTGGATTGAAACCAATAATCATCATTTAAGCTCTCAACAGAAATCTCTATCAAATCAAGAGAATCTTCACCCGCTACTTGGTCAAAGATTGTATTTAGCAGGCTTAGATCGGCAAATTCGTTTTGAGTGCCTTCTGAGTCCCTCCCAACCCAGTTACCTGAAAGATCATTGTATTTTTTCTCAACCGATATTGCCCGCCGCCGCTTACCTGGAAATGATTTTAGCAGCAGGTTCAAATCTGCTCAAATCAGACAATTTCACCTTAGAAGATATCCAGATTGAAGAAGCACTGATTTTAGATGAAATCAAAACGATTCAGGTCATTTTAAACCCAGAAAAAACGCAAGCCTATAGCTTTGAGATTTTCAGTTCAGATTTCAATTATAATCATTCAGAACCGATATGGACTCTCCACGTTCAAGGAAAATTGCGAGCGGGGGGACAAAATGCACCCAGAGAAACAACCGAATTAAAAAACATTCAATCTAATTATAACCAAGAGATATCAGTTCAAAAATTCTACCAAACGTTAAAAAAATTAGGCATAGATTATGGTTCAAACTACCAAGCAGTTCAAAAACTGTGGTGCAGTACAGGAAAAGCACTGGGTCAAGTTCAGTTACCAGAAACCTTAGTTTCAGAAGCCAGAAAATACCAACTGCACCCCGTGCTTTTAGATGCTAGCTTACAGGTGTTAGCAGCAGCTTTGGGTGAAACCGACGCTCAAGAGACTTATTTACCAGTAGCAATCAAACGATTAAAAATGTACCGTACTTCCAGCACTGGTCTGTGGAGTCGAGTGGAAATAAAGGCAAATCGGGAAGAGCGTGTACAAACTCTAACTGGGGAAGTACATCTATTCAGTGATGAAGGTCAGCTAATTGCCACAGTAGAAGGACTTACAGTTAAACGAGTCACTGCTCAAGCTTTAGCCAGAAATCATCAAGAGTTCATACAAGATTGGTTTTACGAAGTAAAATGGCGTACAAAAGTTTTCTTTAGTCAGCAGAGCGGGGGTAATTATTTACCAACTCCTGATGAAATTGACCTCAAACTGCGTCCACAAGTTACCCATTTGCTCGCTCAACCTGACTTTAAAAGATATAAAGAAGTCTTAACCCAGTTAGAGACATTGAGTATAAACTATGTCCTAAAAGCTTTCCAGGAATTGGGATGGAATTTCCAAGTTGGAGAATCTTTCTCAAGGTCATTCATTATCCAGAAATTGGGTATAGTCCAGCCTCATCAGAAGCTATTGGGACGTTTGCTTGAAATGCTGTGTGAAGTAGGTATCCTCAAACCCATAGATAGTGAATGGGAAGTCACTCAAGTACCATTAGTTCAAAACCCAGAGATCCTCTTTAGCTCCTTATTAAGTCAATATCCCAGTGCCAGCACAGAACTAATGATACTGAAACGTTGTGCTTCTCAACTCGCTTCTGTGCTACGGGGAGAATCTGAACCAGCGCAATTGGTTTTCCCAGAAGGAGATTTAAGCAATGTTACCCAACTTTATCAAGACTCTTCAGAATCTAAGGTGATGAACACCTTGGTTCAACAAGCAGTCTTATCCGCATTAGAAAAATTACCAAAATCTCGTGGAGTGCGAGTGTTAGAAATTGGGGCAGGAACTGGAGGAACGACTGCCTACATCTTACCTCACTTGAATCCAAATCAAACAGAATATGTATTCACAGATATTGGTTCTTGGTTCATCACCAAAGCTCAGGAAAAATTTAAAGATTATCCTTTTGTTCGCTATCAAAACCTAGACATTGAGCAAGACCCATCGACTCAAGGATTTGAACTCCATCAGTACGATCTAATTATTGCAGCGAATGTGCTGCACGCGACCCAGGATTTACGTCAGACCTTGCAACAGGTACGGAAGTTATTAGCACCACAAGGAATATTAATCTTGCTAGAAACAACCATTCGCCAAAGAGGGTTGGATTTAATTTTTGGACTGCTTGAAGGGTGGTGGCGGTTTCGCGATCTCGATTTAAGACCCGATTATCCATTACTCTCAGCCCAAAAATGGCAACAACTGCTGCAAAAAAGTGGTTTTCAACAAACTGTCAGTATCCCAGAGCTTCAGGAAAATCACGTCGCATTATCCAGGCAAGCCGTAATTTTAGCTCAAGTTGCAGCTCCACCATTATCAAATACTCAATCTGAATCCATCGGTCATTGGTTAATTTTTGCAGACACAGTTGTGGGAGAAAATTTAGCCCAACAACTGCAACAGCAAGGCGGTGAATGTACTTTGGTGTATCGAGGGGATAGCTACCAAAAACTAGACAAAGGTTATCAAGTCAATCCTTCTCACCCCCAAGAGTTTGAACAACTCATTCAATCTATCCAAGAAAACAGTAACTTCCCCTTAAAAAAGATCATTCATTTGTGGAGTTTAGATACTCCAGATCCGCAAGAATTAACAATCGCTACGTTAAAGTCTATCCAGCGCTGGGGATGTGGCTCAGTGCTTCATTTAGTGAAAGCACTCATCAAAACCAAGCCGATGCCCAAGCTATGGTTAGTGACCCGTGGTAGTCAATCAATCCTCTCTAAAACCGAACCCGTCTCCGTCGCTGCATCACCTTTGTGGGGTATGGGGCGAGTAGTCTCTCTAGAACATCCGCAAATGTGGGGGGGTTTAGTAGATTTAGACCCCCAATCTGCAGCGTCGGAAACCGAAACTCTATTAAAACTTCTCGCAGATCGCGATCAACCAGAAGACCATCTAGCTATTCGAGGAGAGGATATATATGTAGCTCGTCTAGTTCAGCAATCTTTCAACCCATCCCAACCCTTATCACTAGAGTCAAATGCAACCTATCTGATTACAGGGGGATTGGGAGCTTTAGGATTACATACAGCGAAGTGGATGGTTGAGAAAAACGCAAGACATCTGGTCTTAATCGGTCGCACTCAGCCCTCACAAGAGCAACGAGAAGCCATCAATCATTTAGAACAACAGGGAGCTAAAGTCATTGTTGCTCAAGCTGATGTCTCTAATTTTGAAGAACTGGCAAAAGTCTTTGAGCAAATAGACAGCCACCTACCACCCCTGAAAGGAATTGTTCATGGGGCTGGTATAGGAGCATTTCAACTAATCGAGCAGATGACACTGACTCAGTTAGAAGAAGTCATGACCGCCAAAGTCATCGGTGGATGGATACTTCATCAATTGACTCGAGATCGAGAGCTAGACTTTTTTGTGAGCTTCTCATCTATGACTGCGGTATGGGGTGCCATCGGTCAAGCTCACTATGCAGCATCAAACTGTTTCTTAGATGGGTTAACCTATTACCGTCAAGCAAAGGGATTGCCCAGTTTCAGTATCAATTGGGGGCCTTGGTTCGGTGGTGGTATGGCAGGAGAACAAGAGTTAAGGGAAGCCCGGAAAATCGGTGTGGCAGCCCTATCTCCCCAGCAAGGAATCGCCGCCTTGGAGCAATTATGGAGAAGCGGTCACATCCAAACAACAGTAGCGAATGTCAATTGGAATTTATTCAAACAACTGTATCAAATCGAAAGAAAACGATTACTTATAGAAGAAATTGAGGTAAAAACCCTCAAAAACCAACAAGAAAAATCTCAGCATAAAGCTGAAATATTACAATTAATCAAGTCATCTCCCCCACCAGAAAGAGAAAATATTTTGCTCGCTTACCTCCAAGATGAAATCTCTCAAGTCTTAAGAAAGAGAACCGAGCAAATTGATGTACAACAACCTCTGAACACAATGGGAATTGACTCCCTGATGGCTTTGGACTTACGAAATCGGCTTAAAACGGCTTTAACCGTGGATGTACCGCTCGTCAAATTTATAGAGGATACCAGCATTGCTGATTTAGTAGCCAAAGTATTAGTAGCTGAAGTCAATGAAAAAATCAGCAAAAATGCTCCTGTTCAAAGGTTAGAATCAGAAAATACCGAAATAAATCTGTTTAGTAGTACCGAGGATAATGATTGGATTGAGGGGGAACTATGAATTTATCTGATTTTTTACAAGACCTCGTAATCAAAGGGTGGAAATTTTGGAGCGAAAACGGAAAACTTTGCTATCGTGCGCCCAAGGAAGAGTCAAACTCTCTCATCTTAGAGCAACTGAAACAGCATAAAGCCGAAATCTTACAATTAGTTCCGGAAAATCCCAGCCTTTTTAATTTTTATCCCCTCTCCTACGGTCAAAAGGGACTTTGGTTTTTGTGGCAACTCGCACCCGAAAGTTATGCTTATAACGTATCATTTCCCGCTCGTATTTCTTCAGTAGTAGATCTTACAGCGATTAAACAAGTATTCAGAACGCTAATCAAACGCCATCCAATCTTGGGTGCTACTTTTCCAAAACGAGGTCAAGAACCCATCCAACAGCTTCATGAAAATCCGGAATTAGATTTCTGGCAAATTGATGCTTCGACTTGGGACGAAGAGCAACTGACAGCGAAAGTCATTGAGGCGCATCAAACTCTCTTTGATCTTGAAAACGGCCCCATAATGCGAGTTAGATGGTTCACTTGTTCTGACCATGAGCATATCTTATTGCTGACTATCCATCATATTGCTTGCGATCGCTGGTCGATCGATGTACTGATCCAGGAGTTTGCCAAACTCTACCAGGCACAACAGACTAACGTAGAAGTATCCCTTCCTCCTCTCCAACATTCCTATGAAGATTATGTGAGATGGCAAAGGAAAATACTCTCAGGAACTCAAGGCGAAGAATTGTGGAACTACTGGCAGAATCAACTCGCAGGAGAATTACCCTCACTAAATCTACCAACGGATAGACAGCGACCACCCGTACAAACCTATAACGGTGCTTCCTATGAATTCAAATTATCTCCCCAGCTTACCGAGCAACTGAAAAAACTCGCTCAAATTGAGGGAGTCACATTTTATATGCTCCTCTTGGCTGCTTTTAAGGTGTTGCTGTATCGTTATACAGGTCAGGAAGATCTTCTGGTAGGTTCTCCCACAGCTAACCGAAGTAAACCGGAATTTGCTGCCATTTTCGGCTACTTTGCTGACCCAGTTGTTATACGGACAAATTTATCTAGTAATCCTAATTTTAAAGAATTTATTGGTCAAGTTCGTCAAAGAGTTCTTGAAGCATTAACTCATCAAGACTATCCATTTGCTCTGCTCGTCGAAAAGCTACAGCCACACCGCGACCCTAGCCGTTCACCCATTTTTCAAGCTTCTTTTGATCTACTCCAGCTACAACAATCTCAAGAGCTACAGAAATTGATTGTACATGAGGCTGAAAAAGATATTGATTGGGGAGGGCTGAAACTAAGACCTTTTAAAATCCCTCATAACGAAGGTCAGTTTGATTTAGATTTAGAAATGCTCGAGGGAAGTTCATTTGTTTTTGGAACTTTCAAGTACAACCGTGACTTGTTTGATGGGTCAACTATTGAGCGGATGGCTAATCATTTCCAAAACTTGTTGTCAGCGATTGTGGAAAATCCTCAACAAGCTGTCGGTCAATTACCCCTACTCAGTGAAGCGGAACAATATCAATTTTTAGTCGAATGGAATGAAACTGCAACGGAATATCCCTCAGAGCAATGTATCCATCAGTTATTTGAGGAACAGGTAGAGAGAACACCCGATGCTGTAGCCGTGGTGTTTAATACAGAACAGTTGACGTATCGAGAATTAAACCAAAGAGCTAACCAGCTCGCCCATTGCCTACAAACGTTTGGGGTAAAACCCGAAGTATTGGTAGGAATATACATGGAAAGAGCGGTGGAAATGCTGGTGGCACTTTTGGCAATACTTAAGGCTGGTGGGGCTTATGTGCCGCTTGATCTCAGCTATCCCCAACAACGCCTCAGTTATATGTTAAAGGATTCGAGTATTGGAGTGCTGCTGACTCACTCGTCTTTGCTTGCATCTGTGCCACAAAACCAAGCACGAGTGATTTGTTTAGATAGGAATTGGGCATCAATAGAGCAATATAGTCAGGACAATGTTGCTGTTCCTGGATTATGTTCTAATAATTTGGCTTATGCGATCTATACTTCGGGTTCTACTGGACAACCCAAGGGGGTTGCCATGAATCATCGCCCTCTTGTTAATCTTATAAGTTGGCAACTGAAGCAATCCTCTGCAAAATACGGCACAAGGACAGGGCAATTTACACCCATAAGCTTCGATGTTTCCTTCCAAGAAATCCTATCTACTTGGTGTTCAGGTGGAACATTAGTGTTAATACCAGAAGATGTGCGAAGAGATGGAACAGAATTGTTACAGTTTCTGAACCAACAAAAAGTTGAAAGACTGTTTTTACCGTTTGTTGCTTTAGAACAGTTAGCGACTAGCGCTTCTCAAGCTCAATTTCTGCCATCTAACCTGTGTGAATTGATTACAGCAGGAGAACAGTTACAAATTACTCCCAATCTAGTCAAATTTTTCGACAGGTTGTTGAATTGCCAACTAGAAAATCAGTACGGACCCACAGAAACTCATGTGGTCAGTGCTTTTAGATTACAGGGTTGTCCCAGTAATTGGTCATCACTTCCACCGATTGGTCGTCCTATTGCCAATACCCAAATCTACATACTAGATAAATACCTCCAACCCGTACCTATAGGCGTACCCGGAGAACTATACATTGGAGGCGATAGTTTAGCCAGGGGGTATCTCAACCGCCCAGAACTAACCCAAGAAAAATTCATCCAAAATCCCTTCTCGAATTCCAAATCAGAACGCCTTTACAAAACAGGAGATCTCGCCCGCTATTTGAGTAATGGTAACATCGAGTTCCTGGGTCGCATCGACAACCAAATCAAGGTGCGGGGTTTCCGTATCGAACCGGGAGAAATCGAAGCAGTCCTCAATACCCATCCCCAAATCGAACAAGCTGTTGCGCTCGCCACAGAAAATACTCCTGGAAACAAACGCTTAGTTGCCTATTTAGTCACATCGGATGAATCGTTTACCACCAATGAACTACATCAATACCTCAAGGCAAAACTACCAGAATACATGATACCAACAAGTTTCATGCTGCTAGAAAAACTGCCATTAACTCCGAGTGGAAAAATAAACCGTCAAGCACTACCAACAGTAGCAGCCCAACAGATGGGTGCAAAAGAAATAGTCCCAG
>NZ_JBHFNP010000044.1:0-12517 GCF_041929235.1 Microseira sp. BLCC-F43 | reverse complement strand
TGGTTTGTGTTGGGGCACCTTTTTGGGTGCCGCTACACAAACGAAGCCGAAGGGCTGTACCTCACTAAGAAACCAATCCGCTGTATCTTCCTAAAAAGTTAGCTTTTTGTGATTGTTTTTAGGTAGCTACACAAACGAAGCCGAAGGGCTGTACCTCACTAAGAAACCAATCCGCTATATCTTCCTAAAAAGTTAGCTTTTTGTGATTGTTTTTAGGTAGGCACTTCTGCCGACATTCAATTAATACAAATATTCCATCCGGTCGAAGTCTCGTTTGACTTCATACCAGAGGGATTTATTATGGGGGTCTGTTTTCAAAGCTTTTTTCAGATAAATTCTGGCTTTATCTAAATCTCCCTGACTGACTAGATAGCGCCCCCAGCGTTGATAAGTAATAGCTTGCCACTGACGCACTTCTACGTCATGGGGTAGGCGTTGGGCGAGTCCTTCAATTAAAGCGATCGCACGGGGAAATTTTTGCGCTTTCAGCAGCAGTTGCAATTGATCGTAAGATTGCCACTTGAGTTGTTTATCCGTTTCCGATAACGGAGGTTCTGGCGTGACTGGCTTTTCCTTGCGAGTTGTTACTGTTACCTTTGGCGGCGGCTGGGGCGACCATTCAGAGGCTTTAGAAGGCGTTGCGGGAGGCTTTTCTTTGGGGATTTCTACTTGGGGTGCGATCGCTAGCAGAATTTCGTAAGCCTCAGTAATCGCAATAAACTTTTCCTTCGCTTGCCTATCGGTCGGGTTAACATCAGGATGATACCTGCGCGCCAATCGCCGATAAGAAGCTTTAATTTCAGCAATTGACGCGCCGGTATTTAATTCTAACAATCGGTAACAATCTGCCAGATTCATGTTCTGATTTTAGATTTTAGATTTTAGATTTTAGATTTAATACAAAATCTAAAATCCAAAATCCAAAATTTTCTACCTTTCCTCGATCACTTTATCGATCAAGCCATATTCCTTAGCCTCATGCGCCGACAAGAAAAAGTCTCGATCCATATCTCGCTCGATCTTTTCCAAAGGTTGACCCGTCCGTTGAGCGTAAATTTCATTCAACTGACGGCGAATCCGCAGAATTTCTTGCGCTTCAATCTGAATATCCGTTGCTTGACCTCGCGTACCGCCGGAAGGTTGGTGAATCATAATCCGCGAGTGAGGTAAAGCCATCCGCTTTCCTTTGGTTCCAGCCATCAATAGGAAAGACCCCATCGAGGCTGCTAAACCCATACAAATCGTGATCACCTCTGATTTGATGTACTGCATGGTGTCGTAAATTGCCATGCCTGCGGTGACCGATCCGCCGGGAGAATTGATATACAGATAAATCGGCTTTGTTTGATCGTCGGAATCTAAATACAGCAAGTAAGCAACGATCGAATTGGCAATGCCATCATCCACTTCTTCTGTCAAGAAAATAATCCGCTCCCGAAATAGACGATCTTCGAGATCGATCCATTGTTCGTAGGAACCACCGGGAAGGCGATAGGGAACTTTTGGAATACCAATAGGCATAGGATTGTAGGGGGCTAATTTGATTTTGATTTCAACAGTTCGACGCCTGAATTAACCCAAGGCTGGAACTGGGTTAGGCAGATCTTTCGTGCTTTCGAGGACGCGATCGATCAGTCCATATTCTTTAGCTTCTTGGGGATTGAGATAGAAAAAGCGTTCGGTGTCATGAGCGATTTTCTCGACTGACTGCCCCGTATTTTGCGCCATAATTTCCAGGACGACGGCTTTTTTCGCCAACACTTCTTTAGCGTTGATTTGAATATCCGTTGCTTGACCGCGCATTCTGCTGCGAAACTGGGTAAGAGCAATCGATGAATGAGGCAAACTGACTCGCTTTCCTTTGCTGCCAGATGATAGGATAACGGCTGCCATACCGACAGCTTGACCCAAACAAATGGTGACGACTTCTGATTTAATTTGCTGCATCGAATCGTAAATTGCCAAACCAGCGGTTATTGACATCATGCCCAGGGCTTCATTCGTCATCCCCGCTAGAACAGGATCGCCCACCGAATTGATATAAAGGTAGATCGGTTTGGTTTGGTCGTCTGAGTCCAAATACAACAAGGCGGTGATCAGCGAATTCGCCACATCGATAGTCAGTGGCTGGTTCAAAAACACAATTCGCTCCTGGCTCAAGCGAGTATAAATATTAACCCACTGCCAGTATTGACTACCAGGAATGTTGTAGGGAACCCGAAGTGCTGAGTTGACGGGCATAGGGATAAAGTTTTGCTCTAACTTAGGCGAAGGTGGGCATCGGTATGGGCAGATCTTTCTTGCTATCGAGGATGCGATCGATCAGTCCGTATTCTTTTGCTTCCTGGGGTGTCATGTATAACATCCGTTCGGTGTCTTTGGCGATTTTTTCGGCTGGCTGCCCGGTATTTTTGGAGAAAATTTCCAGGATAGCTGCCTTGTTTGCCAAGACTTCTTTAGCGTAAATTTGGATATCCGTTGCTTGACCCCGCGTGCCACTCCGAGGTTGGTTTAACACAATCGTCGCGTGAGGCAAACAGGCTCGACAACCTTTGGTTCCCGCTGATAAAATCATGGCTGCGGTTCCCATTGCCTGACCAATACAGATTGTATGCACGGGTGTCTTGATATAGTTGATCGTGTCGCAGATCGCAAAGGCTTCTGTTTCATAACCGATCGCATCTCCGGTATACCAAGACGTACCCGTCGAGTTGATGTAGAACAAAATCGGCTTTTCTGGATTGTCAAATTGCAGATAGAGCAATTGGGCAATAATGAGCTTGGTGACATCTACTCCCATTTGACGCTTGTATTCGTCAGGGGAAACCAGGGGAGTTCCCAGATAAACAATCCGTTCCTTCAACATTAAGGACGGTAGATCTGGGGGGGGTGTGCGAAAAGATGCATCTCCGTAGTAGGGAGCTTGAACAGCCTTAATCGGTGAGTCCATATGCGCGTTCCAAAACAATGGCTCTATCTTTCTTTAAATCATAGTAACGCGCTGGCGGGGTATACATAAAGGCAGACGCGGTACGGCTCCCAACACCTATGCTTGTTCTATTATCCTTCTTGATTGGCCTAAGCTAATGGTAGGTTGCGAAAAGTCCCAATCGCGCCTTGAGGTAGCCTATATTACTGATTGTTGGAGTTTGGGGTATGAAAGTCGGGTTAAATCCAGTATTGAATGATGTTAATATTGATGCCCATCAGACATCGAGCCAGCGTCAGCTTTCGATGTCAATTCGAGCGATCGCAGATGCACCAAGTCGCAATGTGCCGCTGAATTTATGCTTAATCTTGGATCATTCTGGCTCGATGGCCGGGCGTCCCTTAGAAACGGTAAAACAAGCCGCCGGACGCTTAGTAGAGCGACTTTCACAGGGCGATCGCTTGTCTGTGGTAGTCTTCGATCACCGCGCTAAAGTTTTAGTCTCTAATCAAGTTATTGATAATCCAGCCACTATTAAACGCCAAATCGCTCTGCTAAAGGCAGACGGGGGAACCGCCATCGATGAAGGGTTGAAGCTGGGAATTGAAGAAATGGCGAAGGGTAAGCGCGAAGCGATTTCCCAGGCATTTTTATTAACCGACGGCGAAAACGAACACGGCGACAACAACCGCTGCCTGAAATTAGCCGAACTTGCTGCCAGCTATAATCTGACGGTGAACACCTTGGGATTCGGCGATCGCTGGAACCAAGATATTTTAGAACGCATTGCCGATGCCGGTGGCGGCACTCTCTCTCACATCGCCAAACCGGAACAAGTACTCGACGAGTTTGGTAAGCTGTTCAACCGCATCCAGTCGGTGGGATTAACTAATTCTTACCTGTTATTGGAACTCATGCCCCAAGTGCGGCTAGCAGAACTCAAACCGATTGCCCAAGTAGCACCCGATACCATCGAACTACCAGTACAAAAGGAGGGGGATCGGTTCCTCGTGCGACTGGGAGACTTAATGACCGATTTAGAGCGGGTTGTCTTGGCTAACCTTTATATTGGTCAGATGCCAGAAGGAAAACAAACCATTGCCAGATTGCAAATCCGCTACGATGACCCAGGAGTCGATCGGACAGGATTGCTTTCCGAATTGATTCCGGTAGAGGCGAACTTCGTGCCAAATTACCAACCAGTCTTCAACCCACAGGTACAAAAGTCTATATTGGCGTTGGCGAAATACCGACAAACACAGTTAGCCGAGACAAAATTACAACAAGGCGATCGCGTCGGTGCTGCTACGATGCTGCAAACTGCGGCAAAAACAGCACTACAAATGGGAGATAAAAACGCCGCCACCGTCCTGCAAACCAGTGCTACTAGATTGCAAGAAGGGCAAGAACTTTCAGACAGCGATCGCAAGAAAACCCGCATCGTTTCTAAAACCGTGTTACAGAGCGATTCTTGAATTGCTAATTGCTAATTGCTAATTGGTAATTGGTCAAATAAACTATGACCTTATAACCGATGCAATTACACCTTCATGCCTTCAAATGCCTGGAGGCGGGCAAAAATCATCCGCCCAGCAGATGTTTGTAAGGCCGAGGTGACGATTACTCGTAGTTCGCTCCCCACGTACCGACTTCCTTCTTCGACCACAACTAGGGTCCCGTCATCCAGATAGCCGATGCCCTGACTGGGTTCTTTGCCTTCTTTAATAATCTTCAGATCCAAGCTGTCACCAGGTAGATAAGAAGGACGAAGCGCTTGCGCTAGGTCGTTAATATTCAAGACGGGTACTCGCTGCACGCTGGCAACTTTACTTAAGTTGAAGTCGTTGGTCAGCAGAGTACCGTTGATTTCCTGCGCCAAACGTACCAGCTTGGCATCCACCGTGGGAATATCGTCGTAGTCCGCCGAGTGGATGACAATGCGCTCTGGGTGATCCGTCTTCATCCGGTTAAGAATATCCAGTCCCCGACGTCCCCGGACTCGCTTTTGATCGTTAGCGGCATCGGCGACTTGCTGTAATTCCCGCAGCACGAACTGGGGTACCAGAATTTGACCTTCGATAAACCCGGTATCGAGCAGTTCTTCAATGCGTCCGTCGATAATGCAGCTGGTATCTAAAACCTTCGTTGCTGCTGGCTTTAGCGTACCTTCTGCCACTAACAGGCTTTCCACAGAGTTGGGATTAATCAGCCGCAAAAAGGCTCGCCCGTGAGTATCGGCTAAAGTTACGCCAGTAAACCCGAAGGTGACGCTGGCTAAAACTGCTACTACTGGCTTAATAAAGGCAACTTGCGCCGGAATCGGCAGTAAAGAAATCGGCGCCAGCATCAAGTTTGCCACCAACAGCCCGATCACCAACCCGATAGAACGGGTGATCAGGACTTCTACAGGCATTTCGCGGACTTGCCGTTCGATGCGCCGGTAAGTTGTCTGGGCGCTTAAACCAAGGGCAATGCCCAGTATGGTTCCAAAACCGGCGTTTACCCAGCGTAAACCTTCTAGATTCGTCACTTGCGTCAGTGCGCCAGAAGGTAGCAAATCAACCCCGTGGAACCCGATCCCTGCTGCTGCTAGGATGAATAAAATAATTATGATTGCGTCAAGCATTGTCTTCAGCTAATTGGGATTTAATTTCCATTTTGTTGGAATCATTAAGAACCGATTAAAATCAAACGCAACCGTTTGATTTTCCACTTTTATATTATATCTTCGGTTCTTTGCGTCCTTTGTTTCACATTAATTGCGGAAAACCGTAAACATCTCTACACATTGGTACAATTTTCCCTTGCTCCGTTGATTAAATTTACAAGTGTTAATCAAAATACAAATAGGTAAAACTGATAAATCTGCTCAAAGGCTGATTGAGTCAGGTTTTCAGGACTTACGCCCATATTCCCGGTTTCTCCGAAAAATCCAGGACTTACGCAAAAAAACCCGGTTTATCGGAAAAATCGGGGGTTTACACCAGCGAGATTGACGCATCACCTTTGTTTTTCACCCCGCCTGCGTAAGTCCTTAAATCGTTGGTTTGGCAACCAGAGATATGCATACCCGACGCTTCGCGAACGACGGTCGAAACCGGTTTTCTGGCAACGCCCTTGCGTAAGTCCTGGTTTTTTGATGCAGGGTAGCCTAAACGAAGGTTTTTTGGTACAAGTAGGGGAAAGCCTGACTGGGATTTGCCGAAGCGCGCTCAAGCGCCTACTACAAACCGAGGGCTCGCTCTCTCACCATTCCCCCGCCCTCCCCGTCGAGACTCCTGTCGCCGGTTTCCGGAACAACTTCTGCTTATTTTTACTTAAATATTAGTATAAATTACTTCAAACACACAAACTGTATTTCGGATAAAATGTCAGCAATCCTCAGTATCCAGCAATTAAAGACGGTAAAAAAAGAGGCAGCATCTCTAAATAAACCGACTTCAGCCTATATCCACATTCCCTTCTGTCGGCGGCGGTGCTATTACTGCGATTTTGCGATATCTGTAGTGGGAGATAAACTCAGTGGCGAGAAATCCGGCACAATTTCTCAGTATGTAGAGTGGTTATGTAAAGAAATAGAAGCAACGCCAAAATTAGGAGAATCTCTCAAGACAGTTTTCTTTGGGGGTGGCACGCCTTCCCTACTATCAGTGAAACAGTTAAATCGCATCCTGTCAGTCGTAGAAAAGCAATTTGGGATGGCATCTGATGCCGAGATTTCAATGGAAATAGACCCCAGAACCTTTGATTTAATTCAGCTACAAGGATATGGAAATGCTGGGGTAAATCGAATTAGTTTGGGCGTCCAAGCGTTTCAGGATGAATTGCTCAAAATTAGCGGGCGATCGCATACCGTCGCCGACATCTTCGCCGCCGTTGAGTTAATCCGTCAAGTCGCGTTTCCCGAATTTAGCATCGACTTGATTTCTGGACTGCCGTATCAAACTTTACAACAGTGGCAGGAGTCGTTAGAAACAGTAGTAGGAATAGCACCCACTCACGTCTCAGTTTACGACTTAATTGTCGAGCCAGTGACGGCTTTTGCGCGACAATATCAACCAGGTGTCAAACCATTACCCAGCGACGAAATTACCGTACACATGTATAAAATGGCGCAACAAATACTGACAAATGCCGGTTACGAACATTATGAAATTTCCAACTATGCCCAATCCGGACATCAATGTCGCCACAATCGAGTTTACTGGGAAAATCGCCCCTATTATGGGTTTGGTATGGGTGCGGCGAGTTACGTTGAGGGAAAAAGATTTACCCGACCTCGTACAAGGCAGGAGTATTATAAATGGGTAGAATCGGGTTGCGAGATAGATGATTCAGAATTATCGGCAAATGATATTTTGTTAGAAACTTTGATGCTGGGATTGCGTCTAGCAGAAGGTTTGGAATTATCTAATTTATTGCAGCAATTTGGAGAAGCGACGTTAAAGGAAATTTGGAATTGTTTGCAGCCCTATTATCAGCAAGGTTGGGTCGAAATTTTAAATGAAGAATGTGAATTAAATAACTTACCGACATCTGGGCGATTGAAGTTAACAGACCCAGAAGGCTTCTTATTTTCTAATACAATTTTGGCAGCTTTATTTGAGCAACTGGAGACAACCTGTAGGGCGATCTCTTCGACAGCTTATAGGGGTTCCTAACTGCTGACAATCGAATTTACCGATATAGCCACATCTGGAAATGCTAATGGATAAATTGTTCCCCCAGTGAGCGTAGACTTGGAAGCGTACTCCCCATTTTGGGGTTCTCGAAATACTACTAGCTGTCTGTTTTTGAGGTTGACCACCCAATATTCAGGAATTTTGGCTTCAGCATAGACTTTACTTTTTATCTCCAAATCCTTGTCTAAGCTGGAATCTGAGTATTCAATCAGCCAGAAAATATTTTGAGGATAAGGGTGATGCTCTAGATATTCACGCCCCAACCGTTGGACAATAGCAATATCAGGCTCAGGTTCGGAGTCTAAGGCAAGAGTAATCGGCTTACTTAAGCGAATCGTGGCGCGATCGCCCAATAATCGAATCAGATATTCTCCTGCTTCACTACTGAAATAGGCGTGGGGTTCCCCTTCTGGTGACATCTCTACAATTTCTCCCTTCAGTAGTTCCACACGCCTCGCGTCCAAGATCCCCGCCGCAATCATGCGGTGATACTCGTCTACCTTCCATTTGGCTACAGTTACGGTCATGGCGATCGCTTTTGGAGTCGGGCTTCTGATTTCACATTTTAGAGCTACAAAGTCAAGCACAACAACGGCTGGGATGCCAACGCCGGGAGGTGAAGGTAAACAACCCGGATTAAAGCACCCCCGAAGGCAAGATTTGGCAAATTTGCCGAGACGGCAAACTAGCGATCCCAATTTTTGCCAAAATTAAGGATGATTTGCCATGAAGTAAATTTGCAGCAAAAGACATGGCTGGAAAAGTAATCGATGATAGCGCCAGTGGCGTTCTGATTCTCATTATCCCCTTTGCGCTTGCGATCGTTCTCTTGTTCACGGCTTGGCCTCTACTACTGGTGCTAGTTTTGCTAGGCGGTGCTTTGAATGTTTGGCAGCGCTACCAATGGCTAAAGTGGAGCCTGCAACTTAACCCAATTTTCCACCAGCTAATCCAAGCAAACCAAGGATGCCTGACAGCACTGGACTTAGCCATGAAGGCCAACATCTCCGGAACGGCAGCAAAGCGGTTCTTGGATGCCAAAGCTAAGGAATTCGGTATCCGTGCTATTGAGTACGAAGATAAGGGAAAGGTGTATTATTTTACAACCGGCAGCACCCTAAACAGCCTGCTTGATGGCAGCGAAACACCCAAAGAAATTGCGATGGCACCATCAACAACTTCTGAGCAAATGCCAGTCGCAGCGCCGGGAGAAACTGTCGCCAGGGAACCGGAACCATCAACAACTTCTGAGCAAATGCCAGTCGCAGCGCCAGGAGAAACTGTCGCCAGGGAACCCGAACCCTTAACGGCTGAAGCTGATACGCCAACAGAGGCGCAAACTGAAGCACCGCCGCCAGAACAGCAGCCGACTGAATTCCACGATGAGGAGGAACCCGAACCATTAGTAGCAGAAAAATCCCCCAAAAAACTGATGGCTTTTGGCTCCCTGATTCAAATCGAACTTGCGAACCGACTGGGAGTTCATTCCAGCACCGTTTATAAACGCAGATACGATTCGGATTTTCCGGAGTGGAGCAAGAGCAGAGATCCAGAGGGAATTGCTTGGGAATACTCGGAAGATACAAAGGAGTTTTATCCAGTAGAAACCAAGTAGCAGATCCAAAAGCGCCAGAACAAATTCTCGGTATAGGGTATGGGGCATGGATTGTCCTCCTTGTCCCTCCTAATGGACAAATTAATCACAGGACTTACACAAGAAACGTAATCGCTTGCATCACTCGCTCGAGCAGCGGCGTATGCAGACCCAAGAGCGTCAGCAAAATTGCCTGGTCGATTTTCTGAGTTTGATTTTCTCAGGACTTACGCACTACGAGCAAATCACCAAAGTTTCTGAGTCAATCTCTGGTTGCCAAACCAACGATTTTTCGGAGAAACCCGGTTTCTTTTCTGAGTCAATCTCTGGTTGCCTCACCAACGATTTTTCGGAGAAACTTTGGTGATTTGCTTAAGTCCTGTTTCTAATACTTCATCTGCAATTTGTGCGAACCCCCACAGGGCTAAGGCAGCTGCTAGCAAACCTCCAACTCGAATTGCTGAGAGTAGGGGCAGGAGTCTAGCGTCACCCTTTTGCTGCCAGAGTCGAATAATTTGCCGATTCTTGTGACGCAATCAGTGCAAAGGCATAATTTATCAGTCGTGAGCCTCAAGACCGAAATTCTGAGCAAGAATTGCAACGAAACGTAACTAAACTAAGCTAAACTTTCCCAAGCTTGGGTAACCACATCCTTAAGCCAACGCCGTTGTTGGATATCCAACAGTCTGTCATCGGCGAGGACTTCAGCGGTTAACTGTTCTAAGGATTTGCCTTGAGAGCGGGAAATCTTAATCACCCCCGCGATCGCTGCGGCGACCAATTCTTCGTCTACCGGCTTCTGCCGCAAGGCGGCAACTTCTTGTGGGCTGGCTGGAATGGGATAATTCATGGCGAGTGAGTCAGAGGAGCGAGGATCTGAAGAAAAATGAGAATCTTGTAAAGTTTTTTAAGAGAACCTTAAGTAACCGGAATTTTACCGTACTTTGAGCGTTTGTCAATTCCTCCTTTTTGGTTAAGTTAATCCCGATAGAGAGCGGCACAATGGAAGAAATCCTTTATTTAGAAGTTCCCACCCCGGATACAGGAGCAGTTCGCGCTTGGTTACAACAAAGCTTTAACCCAGGCTGCGGAGAAAAGATCGTTACCCGCGATGGCTTTCTGCTTAGGGTTCCCAAACCTACATCAGAAGCAACAACGATTCCGGAAACATCATTCGCAGCCGAACTATCCGCTTTTGTTTGGTCGGTGCAGCGAACCACCTATCTGAAGGTGTTTCGCACTGGCGCAAAAGTCCCGAAACAAAGCCAGATTCTCCAAAGCCTGAAGGCCCAAATCCGCACCCAGTTTCCCCATCAATATCCGGAACCCCCCGCAATCGATTTGTCGAAACAGTCGATTTTTGCAGCACTGGCGCCCCATTATCCGCAGACGGTTCGTTATTTTGAGAAAATGCCCAATGGCGAGTACGATCTAACCCGCGTCTACTGGTGGGAGCAACGCTGGCGCAATAGTGTCCGCAATCCGCAGCAGCCGAAGCAAGTTATTTTTAAGGCAGGGGAGACTGTAAGGGACGCGGGGACGTGGGGATGCGGGGACGCGGGGAAAGAAAAAGAAGTCAGAGGTTCATATGATTATGACCTAATTTATGTAGGTGGTGCGTTAGGGGTAATTCACGCGGCGGTGATGGCGCGGCTGGGTTATCGGGTGCTGCTGCTGGAACGGTTGCCTTTTGGCAGAATGAATCGGGAATGGAATATTTCCCGCGAAGAGTTTCAAAACGTTATCGATTTGGGTTTATTTACCCCGGCTGAGTTTGAAAGCATTATTGCCAGGGAATATGTAGACGGGTTTAGTAAATTTTTTGATGCGAACAATCCGCCCCACCTGAAAGCGCCTGTTTTGCATACTCCAACCGTACTAAATGTGGGTTTGGATGCAGAAAAACTGCTGCGATTGTGCGGACAAAAACTAACCGCAGCCGGGGGTGAAATTTGGGACGAGACGGAATTTGTGCGCGCGGATGTAGGGCAAGATGGGATAGTCGTTCAAGCTAAACATTTACCCAGTCAATCCGAGCGAATTGCCAAAGGACGGCTGTTAGTAGATGCAATGGGAACCGCATCGCCGATTGCGTGGCAATTAAATGGAGGTAGAGCTTTTGACAGCGTTTGTCCGACGGTAGGAGCGGTAATTGAAAAAGGATTTGATCCGGGGGTGTGGGATTCCAAGTACGGCGATGTTCTTTACAGTCACGGGGATATTTCCCGGGGACGACAGTTGATTTGGGAGTTATTTCCCGCAGAAGATGATGCGCTGACGATTTATTTATTTCACTACCACGAAGTAAATCCAGATAATCCTGGTTCGTTGTTGGAGATGTACGAAGACTTTTTCGAGATTTTGCCAGAGTATCGGCGGTGCGATATGGATCAGCTGGTGTGGCGAAAGGCGACGTTTGGGTATATTCCCGGACATTTTAGCGTGGGGAGTAGCGATCGCACCGTCGCCTTCGACCGTCTCATCGCCATCGGCGACGCCGCCTCGCTGCAATCTCCGCTTGTTTTTACCGGATTTGGCTCTTTAGTTCGCAATCTCGGACGCTTAACCGAACTGTTGGATACGGCGCTGAAATACGATTTGCTTTCCGCCAAACACTTGAACCAAATTCGCGCCTATCAAAGCAATATTTCGGTCACCTGGCTATTTTCTAAAGGCATGATGGTTCCCACCGGACGCTTTTTGCCGCCCCAGCGAATTAACTCGATGCTCAATACCTTTTTTGGTATTTTGGCAGCCGAACCGATTCCCGTGGCGGAAACTTTTATTAAAGACAGAACCAACTGGCTAACTTTTAACAGACTCGCACTTAAAGCAGCCAGAATCAACCCGGCGTTAATAGTTTGGATTTGGGAACTTGCTGGGGCAAAAGATTTCCTGCGCTGGGTAGGCAGCTATCTAGACTTTACCATCAGTGCTTTAATCGGCTGGTTGTTGGCAGGTTGGTTCCCTACTTTGCTGCGACGCCTACAGCCAATTTTAGAACCCCGATTTCCTTCTTTCTGGTTGTGGCTGCTGGCGCTTAGTTATGCTTATACCACTGGTGTAGGGCGCAAAGCACAAAACGCTCTAGTGCCGCCTGGGAGGTGGGCTGGTGAACAGCGGGCATAGGGCATCCGGATCGATCCCCCCCAACCCCCCTTGCCAAGGGGGGCTTTCAGATTCCCCCCTGCCCTGGGCGGGAGGCTTTCCAATTATTTCCGCTTCCCCCCTGGGGAGGCTTTCCAATTATTTCCGCTTCCCCCCTGGGGAGGCTTTCCAGGTATTTCCGCTTCCCCCCTGGGGCGGCTAGCA
>NZ_JBHFNP010000043.1:0-44611 GCF_041929235.1 Microseira sp. BLCC-F43 | reverse complement strand
CCTTTCCTTTGCCAAATGGCTCCAGCCTAACAGCCTTATTTCGCTGGTTGAATTTGACGATGGTTCGGGCACACCTTCAACAGTGTTACTCATGGGTTCTTGCTAGCCGGGATTCTAGACTAGGCTTCTAGTTACCGTCATGATTCCCCGCTACATTGGTCAGTTAAGTTTGCTAGTCCTAACTGTGGGGGACTTGCTGTTACCACAGCACCTGTGGAGTAGGACTTGAAATTTCTAGGGTACTTTTCCTCACCTACATGGTTATCAAGTTGTCGAGGTTCTATGAACCAAGCGGCTATTCCAACCATTTATTGAGAATGGTGTTTCAAGCCAACGAATCGCAGAAGCGCATAGTTCCAGTGCCGACGCAGCAACTCACCCCAGAGTGTCATTGTTGCCATCTGGTCAGCATTGGGCTTGAGTTTGTACTGATAGGTGAGTAGCATAATACTATGGTACAGCATTTATCCGTACACTGCATGATGGCTACACGATTGGACATCAGACTTCCAGAGTCCGAGTTGGAAATACTGAAAGCGTACTGCGAGCAGGAAGGCAGGACTCAGACCGATGTAATCCGAGAGTTTATTCGCAATCTCAAGAGGAAGGTCAAACGTGAAATCAATGATTAATTGGCAACCTCCGCTTACCGCTGCGGTTGCCGCTCCTATCCCCCTCACCGCCAAGCTTGCCTGTGGCGGGAGTACCCCGGAGGTTTAGATGGGGGCAAGTTTGAGGAACAACCCTTCATCTCGGCACAAACTTTAGAACAGATGCACACACCCCATATTTTTGCGTCGCCAACCAAGAATCAATTGGGGCAGGAGTTTATCAGCTACGG
This sequence comes from Microseira sp. BLCC-F43, assembly GCF_041929235.1. Classification (NCBI taxonomy): domain Bacteria; kingdom Bacillati; phylum Cyanobacteriota; class Cyanophyceae; order Aerosakkonematales; family Aerosakkonemataceae; genus Microseira; species Microseira sp. BLCC-F43. The sequence continues at coordinate 43,770 of NZ_JBHFNP010000043.1, read as the reverse complement.
ATTGGGCTGGGGTATGTGTTCGCACAAAGGCAAAGTGCTACTCGAGCATGGCGGGGGGATTGATGGATTTGGATCGCTTGTCTCGTTCATGCCTCATCATCATCTAGGGGTGGTCGTGCTTTCCAATGGGGATGGGTCCCATAACCCTGTCCCCTTTCTGATTAGTTACGCGATTTATGACCGCCTACTCGGTTTAGAACCGACGGATTGGAATGGGATTTTCACAACCCAACAGCGAGAATGGGAAGAAGCGCAAAAGCGCAGCCAAGAAAAAGCAGTGGTGGAACGTCAGAAAGACGCACCTCCAACTCACCCTATTGAGTCTTATTTGGGGGATTACGAACATCCTGGATATGGCATTGTCTCCATCAGAATGGTGGATGAGCAACTCCAGATGGTAATCAATGACAAACTAACGTTGCCACTGGTGCATTATTACTATGATGTTTTTGCAGCGACCATTGTGCAATTTGACGCTCGAATCAAGTTCTCATTTTCTACAGACCTCAAGGGAAATATTGCCTCTTTAGCGATTCAGCTGGAGTTAGAGGTCAAGGATATAGTATTCATCCGAAAACCAGAGCGAAAACTGACTGAGAAAAGCTTTTTACAACAATTTGTTGGCATTTATGAATTTGCATCGGACAGTTCTACTTTAACTATTGCATTGAAGAATGAGACTTTGACAGCAACATTTCAAGGAGAGAGGGAGAATGTATTAGTTCCCGCTCGGGGAACTGAGTTCAATCTCCAGGGGCGCTCTGGTGTAAGTATTGAGTTTAAGTCGGATGAAAATGGGCAATTTACCCAGGCGTTCTTTATACTACCCGGTGCAGTATTGATAGCTAAAAAACGAGCTTGAACGGCATTTACAGCGGGTTACAGCCGATTGCAATACACCTGGTTGAGGCTGGAGTATAGCGTGTATTACTACAAGTGATATCATGTCTAGTGGCATCGGTAGTGTATGCTCTTGGTGCGAACAATACTGTGCGTTCGCGCCAGGGTTGCGGAGGCATATCGCGTGCATTTTAGATAGCGGTCAGACGCCACCAATGAAACGAGGTAAAACCATGAATTAAATCACGCTTTTTGTCACCAATTATTATAATTTTAGCAATTTAAGCTGTATTTTGCTGCGAATCTTCAATTAAATTTACAAGCCAATCTTTGACCAACAAAGTAGCGCGACAGTCGTCTTCGTTGTAGCGTACAATTGCGTCGAGGTAGTCGCGATTGCTTACCTTTAACCACTGGTCATACCAATAGATACATAACTGTCCATTTGCTTGAGGATTTTGCCATTCAAAACCCAACCAGCGGGCAATATGTTTGAGTGCATAACTTTGCACTGGTAACGTTACGGCTTGTTTAACTCGTGAGTGGATATCGACAAACCGCGCCAGGATGGATTTAACTCGATCGTAGGGTGTTTTATAGCACTTGGCTAACCGTTTTACTGTCTCGACTTCGTAGTCGCAAAAATGAAATATCGGCGCGTCGGGATAGCAGGAAACTAACTCTAAAAATTGCTGCCAAATCAAACCTTCATCTTCCGGTCGTTCTGCCAAAAAAGGATAAAATTTTTCCGTTTTGGCTGCCCGATCTACAACTAAAACCCCTAGCAAATAATCTAAATTAATATCCGGTTCTGCTTCTATATCGAAATAAAGTTCGATGGGCGCAGTTGGTAACGCATCCGCCGCGAAAGGTGGAGAATCGCTTAAAATTACTTTATTTTGCCAGACGGATTGAGCTTGTCTGACTAATTGAATCGCAATATCTCTTTCGATAGTCGGTTCTAACCAATCGACATTGGCGCCAGCGAGAGATTCTACCGTTGTTAGGTTGAGACTTCGCAAGTAACTGTATCGACTCGGACTCACCCCCGGTATCAAAGACAAATGTTGCTCGAATTGGGCTTTGGCGTAACAATGACTGTACCAGCGACAAAGATTGCACCGCTGACGGGAAATAAACACTTCTGGTTCTTCCTGCTGTTGCAGCAAAGCGATGCATTCATCCAAAACACCCTGCATCTTGGGCATAACTTTTGGTAAATTGACCTGATAGGGCGGGCGATCGCGCAAAATCAACCACGCCGTTTCCGGCAAACTTGCTTGTACCGCCGCCAGGACAAAAGCGTGAAACGCGGCAATAATTTGATAATCCTGCTTTGGACGCTTGCCCAGTTCAATTTGGTAGGGAATGTAACACCAATCCCCAAAAATAGATTCTCCCGGCTGTTTAACCAATAAATCCGGACAGCTTAATAAATTGACAAAGCGAGGTGCTTCCACTTTCCCCGCCTGTTGCATCGCGGTATGTGGAAGAAGACGCGGTGACGGGGGGACACCGTGACGCGGGGAAGAGGACAGTCTGAAGCTCTGACACTCTGAGACAGGGAAATTTTCACTCGACCCGTCACCCCTTCTCCTCGTCACCGCGTCTTCTTGGTCATCATTACTCGGTAGAGAACAAGAGTCTTCCTCGTCCCAAACCCGATCTGACGACAATTGCGCCAGCAACACCCCTTGATAAATCACCTCGACCCCTTGGTGCATCAATTCCAAGGTCGCTCTAGCACCCGCGTGCCAATCTCCCTTACGATACTCTGGTTGGCGATAAATTTTCCCTGCCAAAACAGTTCGTTCCTGGGCGAACCGATCCTGTTGTAGTTTCAAATGAAAATCGCCGATCGGATCGAGCTGTTCAGGATCTCCATAAACATCCAGAAAAGCTCGCCTCTCACAGCGCTGGTAACTTAGTAGCAGTTCCGCAGTCAACAACATAACCTTAACTTACCAATAAATTCCACAGACTGCGAACTCTCCTCTTCTTCCTCTTCCTTGGCGTCCTCTGCGTCCTCTGCGGTTTAATCAGGTAAAATACTCAATCTTGCCACCCTTGCCACCCACAATCATGACCGACGCAAAAACCGAACAACACCGTGCCTTATTTCCAGCTTTGGCGAATAAAGCCTATTTCAATTATGGCGGTACTGGCCCCCTTCCCAGTTTGGCACTAGCAGCAATTTCCCAAGCTTACCAATCCATCCAGCAAGCAGGTCCATTTTCCAGTGCGGTTAACGATTGGATCGACATCGCAGCCTTACGAACCCGAGAAGCGATCGCTTCCCAACTCGGCGTCTCCTTTCATTCAATCGCCCTCACCGAAGATGTCACCGTCGGGTGCAATATTGCCCTCTGGGGCATAGATTGGTCTGCGGGCGACCATATATTAATATCCGACTGCGAACATCCCGGCATTGTCGCCGCAGTCAAAGAACTCCAGCGCCGTTTTGCCATTGAAGTCTCGATTTGCTCCCTGGTGGAAACCCTTAATCAAGGCGACCCAGTTACAGCCATCGTCCAACATTTGCGACCTTCTACCCGCCTAGTAGTAATCAGTCACATCCTCTGGAATACAGGACAAGTCTTACCCCTAGCCCAAATCGCCACCGCCTGCAAAAATGTTTCTTCGGCAAGGATTTTAGTCGATGCTGCCCAATCCGTCGGCGTCCTGCCGTTAAATCTGGGCGAAATCCCCATCGATTTTTATGCCTTTACTGGTCATAAATGGTGGTGCGGCCCGGAAGGACTCGGCGGTCTTTACATCTCACCCGATGGGGAAGAATCTTTAAACCCTACCTTTATCGGCTGGCGCGGCATTGTTACCGATAGCAGCGGCAATCCGATTCGCTGGCAATCCGATGCGCGACGTTATGAAGTTGCTACCTCTGCTTATCCACTGATGGCAGGTTTGGGGGAAGCGATCGCTCTCCACGAGCGATGGGGTTCTCCCCAACAACGCCTTGAACAAATCCAGCATCTGAGTCACTATCTCTGGCAACGCTTATCCGAGTTACCTTATATCAACTGTCTGAATACTTCCCCTCCCGCCGCCGGTCTTGTTTCTTTCCAAGTTAAAGGTATCCCCCACAACCAATTCGTCAAACTTCTCGAACAACAAAACTGCTTTATCCGCACGATTCGCTTCCCCGACTGCGTCCGCGCCTGCGTTCATTACTTCACTCTCCCATCCGAAATCGATCTCCTACTCGATGTTGTCGCTTCTGTCAAGTCCGCCCTTTAGCTGCCGTCGCCGCGCCGGTGCTTTTAGACTGGTTAAATATCAATTTTTCCTGACATTTTGAGCGATAGGGGTGCCAACTCTTGTACGCAAGTTTCGATGTTTGAGTTATATTGATATTATGGTTATTTTTATGGGTATATATGGGCGCACGGATTCCCATTATCCGAATGTTAAGCATAATAATATTTCAACACAAAACTTCAAACTCGTCAACCCCCCTAAAATCGTCAAATTATTAAGAATAATTATCAATAATTTGTTAGGATTCCTTGACTTGCTTTTAATCTTTAAAAATTAGAGATAATTTTAATAAGCTAAGGTTATTAAAAAACCGCAGAGGACGCAGAGGACGCAGAGGTAAGAAAAAAGAAGAGTGGGGGGGAAGGATTGGGGTGATAATTAAGTTTGAAAGAGATAGGGGAATGCTTCGCCCTGGAAAAGGCTAGAAATTAAATCGTAGATGGTCGGGTTGAAGGTTTTAGCGGTTTTAATTTACGGCGGAAAATTGCGCCTGCGCCCAAAGTGGCAAAAGCGAACAAACCGCAGGTTGTAGTAGGTTCGGGAGTAGCGACGATGGAGAGTTTATTGATAGCGATCGCGCTCGCTGTTACGGAACTGGTAAAAACGATGGGGGAGATGTTGGCAGTGTCGCTGCGAACGCCGAGAAAAATAGCGGAATTATCCAGAGCCACGGAAGAAGTTCCTGGGAGGATAAAGGTATCGAGCAGTTGATTTGTGTCGTCAAAGACAGAGAGAATCGCGTCAAATTGTGGCGTATCGTCTACGGCAATTTGAGCGCCAGCACCTGGAACGGGGCGATGGAAGGAAAAGTAGGCGGGATGGTAAATTTCAAGCCGGTAAATAGAAGAAAATCCCCGGGAGCAAAGTTAGTCGGAATGCCGCTAGGTGGGGGTAAGGTTTGAAACACAAATGGCGGGGTAATGCTGGAATCGCCTGCGGGAGGAATGGTAACCTTTAGTCCTAAGCTGCTTGTAGAGGTGGCCCAGAAAGCGTTGCTTAAAAAAAGCAGTGGGATTGGGTGCAAGGGGATGGAAGACTTTCCCCAAACTCGACCAATCGAGTTGGTCGTTACTGCCTAGAGCAGCGCGATCGCTCACGAATGAGATCCCATCGGCGGGTGTTGGCAGCGTCGCGAGTAAAGTCAATAGCGCTACCCCAGAAAGACGCAAGCATTGAATGGTCATATTTAATTCAAAATCAGTTTGGCACAAAAGATTATCCTGGTTTACTATACAATCGGTGCTGATAGCGCCTGCTGAAGGAATTTTTACCAAAAAGAACGGATGTCTAGACCTGTTTTATATATTGCGATTACCAATCACGGATTTGGTCATGCGGTGCGCGCCGCCTCGGTCGCGGCAGAAGTTCAACGGTTAAACCCAGAAATTCTGCTAATTTTAGTCACGACAGCGCCGCGTTGGTTGTTGGAGTCGTATATTCCGGGAGATTTTATCCATCGACCCCGCGCATTTGATGTGGGGGTGATTCAGTCGGATAGTTTAACGATGGATAAAAATGCCACTTTGGAAAAATTGCGGCACATTCGTTCTAGTCAGCAATCGATTATTGCGGGAGAGGTTGGCTTTATCCGGCAAAATCGGGTGGGATTAATGCTGGCAGATATTCCGCCGTTAGCGCCTGTTATCGCTAAAGCTGCGGGGATACCTTGTTGGATGTTGAGTAATTTTGGCTGGGATTTTATTTATGGGGCTTGGGGGGGAGAGTTTATCGAAATAGCTGAGTGGATTAAGGATTGTTTTGGTTTATGCGATCGCTTGTTTCGTCTGCCGTTAAATGAACCGATGTCAGCGTTTCGGGTAATTGAAGATGTGGGTTTAACTGGTGGGACACCTCATTACAGTCGAGAGGTGTTGCGTTCGCGGTTTAATATAACTGCGCCACCGGAAAGAACGATCTTGCTCAGCTTTGGCGGATTGGGGTTGCAGGCGATTCCCTACGAGAATTTAAGTCAATTTCCCGATTGGCAATTTATCAGCTTTGATGACAATGCTCCCGATTTAGCCAATTTAATTAAAATCGGGGAGCGCTCGCTGCGTCCGGTGGATTTTATGCCGCTGTGCGGGCGAGTCATTTCTAAACCGGGTTACAGTACTTTTTCGGAAGCGTTGCGCTTAGAAGTGCCGATCGTATCCCTGACTCGCTCTGGCTTTGCCGAATCTCCCTTACTTATCGAAGGGATGCAAAATTATGGGTATCATCAAATTATTCACCCATCGGAGTTCTTCGCCACGAGTTGGGAATTTCTCCACCAACCCCTACAACCGCCCCGTAGAACTGAACGGTTAGATAAACGAGGCAGCTTCGCGATCGCCCAAGCGATTGTAAATTACTTCCAGCATTAGTCATTCACACGCACCAACCCATTTACCCCTGTTAGATCGCCAATGACCCATCACCAACAATTGCTCAAAATTCAAACAGCTGGCAAATCTTTGTCTAAGATTACCGGCAAGGTTCAGTCAGTTGTCGCCGAATCCGGGATAGAAACCGGACTTTGTAGCTTATTTTTGCGCCATACGTCCGCTAGCTTGCTGATTCAAGAAAATGCTGACCCGGACGTCCTGAAAGACTTGGAAAACTTCTTCTCCCAGCTAGTGCCAGAAGACGATCGGCTTTATATCCACAACGCCGAAGGACCAGATGATATGCCCGCCCACATCCGCACCGCCCTGACAAAAACATCGGAACAGATACCGATCGATCGCGGTCGATTGTTACTGGGAACCTGGCAAGGCATTTATATTTGGGAGCATCGGCAACATGGGTATATTCGAGAACTCGTCGTCCATATTTCCGGCAATAGCGAGAATTTCTAGTTTCTTTTCAGTTTGAGTTGGGTAGCTCGCTCCAAGTTATAACTTTTGTAAAAAAGATAGCAGCGCCATACCCCCAAACGGTGAAAATTTTGAGGATAATTAAAAAAATAGAAAATAATTAAAAAATATAGCCTGGGAGGGATGGCGAAATTGTTAAGCTACACTTCAAGCCCAACGGGCAACCGGAAAAAATCCCACAGGTCAAAACCAATGGCAGACCGTTTTTTTAATTTGTCATTGGATTTGCTGTGTATAGCCGGACTAGACGGCTATTTCAAGCACGTCAACCCGAGTTGGGAAAAAACCCTGGGTTTTAGACAAAGCGAACTCTTAGCCAAACCCTTCCTGGAATTCGTTCACCCGGAAGACCGGGAAGCAACGATTGCGGAAGTCAAAAAACTCGACAGTGGGATAGAAACGATCCAATTTGAGAATCGCTACTTGTGCAAAGACGGGTCGTATAAATCGTTGGTGTGGAACGCAGCACCCTTCGTGGAAGAAGGTTTAATTTATGCAGTGGCGCGGGATATTACCGAACAAAAGCAAGCTGAACAAGAACTGCGGGATTTGAGTGCAGCGCTGGCGAATGCGGTAGAGGGAATTTCGCGGTTAGATACCCAAGGGCGATATATCAGCGCCAATAAAGCTTATGCGAAGGCAGCAGGATACGAACCAGAAGAAATGATCGGCATGGAATGGCCTTTGACCGTCCATCCGGAAGACATAGAAAAATTAATAGCCGCTTACGAACAAATGCTCAAAGACGGTAAAGTCGAAGCGGAAGCAAGGGGAATTCGCAAAGATGGGTCGATCTTTTACAAGCAAGTCGTGATGGTCTGCGCCTACGATGCCCAATATAGGTTCATCGGACATCATTGCTTCATGAAAGATATCACCGAACGCAAGCAGATGGAAGCAGCGTTAATTCAAGCGAAAGAACTGTTAGAGTTGCGAGTAGAAGCGCGTACTGCCCAATTAAGGCAAACCGTGCAACAGCTAGAAAGCGAAATCCTCGAACGCAAGATGGCAGAAGCGGCGCGGGAACAAGCGAAAGAAGAGTTAGAAATTAGCAACGGTTTATTGCGTTTGGCGATCGAAGGCACTCCCGATATCATCTTCGTGAAAGACCTTCAAGGACGCTACCAGATGATTAACTCGGCGGGTGCGATCGCCATGGGAAAATCCGTAGCAGAAATTATCGGCAAAGACGATCGGGAATTAATGCCAGAGGAAATATGGCGTCAGATTCAAGCAACGGATCGTCGCATTATGGAAACGGGGGAAACCCAGATTTTGGAAGAAGAGGTCACCAGCGATAACGTGACTCGGACTTATTTATCTACTAAAAATACTTACCGCGATCGCAACGGCAATATTATCGGCGTCATGGGAATTTCGCGAGACATCACCGAACGCAAACAAGCGCGAGAAGCGCTAGATCGAGAACGGGAATTTCTCAACGCCTTGCTTGATAACCTGCAAGACGGTATCGTCGCTTGCGACGCCAACGGCACTTTAACCTTATTTAACCGCGCCACCCGCGACTATTGCGGATTGCCCGAACAACCGATTCCCCCCGAAATGTGGGCAAAATACTATAACATCTACATGCCCGACGGGAAAACCCCAATGCCAACCGCAGAGATTCCTTTATTTAGAGCATTTCGGGGAGAAACGATTCGCAACGTCGAAATGGTACTCGTGCCCAAAGATAGAAAACCGCGGACTTTACTTGCTTCGGGTCAACCGATTATCGACGCCTCTGGGAACAAACTCGGTGCGGTTGTAGCGATGCACGATATCACCGACCGTAAAATAGCAGAAGCTGCATTAAAAGCCAGCGAAGCACAATATCGTCGCATCGTAGAAACAGCCAACGAAGGCATTTGGATGCTGGATGAAAATGGGGTGACAACCTTTGTCAATCCCCAAATGGCGGCGATGTTGGGATATCAAGTCGAAGAAATGCTAGGCGAACCTTTGGTAGCATTTATGGACGAAAAGGGAATTGCGATCGCTAAAACCAAATTAGAACATCGTCGCCCAGGAATCGCCGAACAGCACGATTTTAAATTTACCCGTAAAGATGGTGCCGATTTGTGGGCAATTGTTTCTACCAATCCCATCCACGATACAACGGGTAACTATGCCGGAACCTTGGGCATGATTACCGATATTACCTCGCGCAAACAAACCGAAGCCGCCCTCGCCAAACAACAGCAAACTTTGAGGACGATTTTAAATCATGCGCCGATGTGGATTTGGATGACCGATCGCAACGGGAAAATGCAGTTTGTGAATAAAACCTTCTGCGAAAACGTCGGCATACCCGAATCGCGCTTTCTCGAAGTTTCCCACTATTCGGAAATATTAGGATTAGAACCATCAGCCAACTGCATGGCGTCCGATGCTGCTTGCTGGCGGCAGGAATTACCCCATCATTCGGAAGAAAGTCTGCCGTTTGTAGATGGTCAACAGCATTATCTGGAAATTACCAAAGCCAAAATTAAAGATAAAGACGGCAACATCATCGGCTTAATTGGTTTGGGCCAAGACGCCACCTTTCGCAGACGACAAGCGCAAGAATTGCAAGCATCGGAACAAAAGTATCGACTCCTGGCGCAAAGGGAAGCACTTCTCAACCAACTCGCCAGCCATATCCGCAATTCCCTGGACGTGAATACCATCCTGGAAACCGCCGTAGAAGAAATCCAGACAAAGTTGCAACTCGATCGGTGCAACTTTGTCTGGTATCGCCCCGCATCTGCACCCCCCGTTTGGCAAGTCGTCACCGAAGCCAAGATTCCCACCCTAGCTTCTCAAGTCGGCGTCTATCCCGTCGAAGCCAATATCCTGGTCGAACAGCTAATAAACCAGGCAATTGTCCGCGCCTCCGATTTGAAAAACTCCCGAAATCTAGAGGGTAGGAGATTATATCATAAATATGGATATAGGGCAATAGTATCTTTACCGATACAAACGCCTTCTGGGGCAATTGGGTTGCTGGTTTGCGCCCAGTGCAACAATGGGCGAACTTGGTGCGACGAAGAAGTGGAACTGCTGCGGGCGGTGGCGGATCAACTAGCGATCGCGCTATACCAAGCCGAACTATACACCCAAGCGCAAAACTCTGCCCAAGAAGCGCAAGAAAAAGCCGTGGAACTCGAACAAGCTTTACAACAGCTGCAACAAACACAAACCCAATTAATTCAAACAGAAAAAATGTCATCTTTGGGACAGTTAGTTGCGGGTGTCGCCCACGAAATTAACAACCCGGTTAATTTTATTTACGGCAATCTGGTTCACGCCGAACAATACAGCCAAGATTTGCTGAAGCTGCTGGGGCTTTATCAAGAACATTATCCCAATCCACCCGCAGAAATTGAAGATGAAGCCGAAAACTGCGAAATAGATTTTTTAGCAGAAGACTTGCCCAAACTACTCGGTTCGATGAAAATGGGAGCCGAACGCATTCGTCAAATAGTCCTATCGTTGCGGAACTTTTCCCGCCTCGATGAAGCGGAAATGAAAGCAGTAGATATCCATGAAGGAATTGAAAATACTCTGCTAATATTGCAAAACAGGATTAAAGTAAAATCAGACTATGTGGGGATTGAAATAGTTAAAAAATACAGCGAATTGCCACCTGTAGAATGCTACCCAGGTCAACTAAATCAAGTGTTCATGAACATTATTAATAATGCGATTGATGCGTTAGAAGAACACAGGTGTAAGCTGGAAAAGCAAGGAGAGAAAAACAACAAAGTTCCTAGAATTAAGATTAACACCGAAGTCAAAAACGGGGAAAGATTAGTAGTGCGAATTGCCGACAACGGACCGGGAATGACTCAAGCAGTAAAAGCCAAATTGTTTGACCCTTTCTTTACCACAAAACCAGTCGGTAAAGGTACGGGTTTGGGATTATCGATTAGCTACCAAATAGTGGTGGAAAAACACGGTGGCGTTTTGGATTGTATTTCCGAACCCGGTAAAGGAACGGAATTTTGGATAGAAATACCGATTCGCCAGGAAATGAGTTGAACTATCCCCCTAAATAACGAAGTAGAACAAATTACTTCCCCTCTTCCCCATGTTCTAGATTGGAACTGCCGCCAGCGCGTTGGCAGAAACCCGGTTTCAAAGTCGCTCTCTGATTGCCAAACTAAGGATTTTTGAGAGAAACCGGGTTTGTTTGCCTCAGTTATCTAGATGTTAGAGCGTAACGTGCAATCGCCGGTAAATCGGGATGCAAGCGAAAGTCATGGAATTATTTCTTCACTCCCCACTTGCCCATTGCGCTCGCTATTTGTAATACTATTTTTTTAAATATCTGCTAATAGTAAAGAACGTGAAATTAGCGCAAAAATTTCTCTGTACCTTGGCTTTAATGCTAGGTTCTTGCTGGGCAATGCCGGTATCGGCAGCGGAACGGTTACTCCTGCGATTGGGACCGTTTGAGCAGTCGATCGAGATCGAGGATTTGGAACGGTTTGCCAAAACTGGCGAATTGCCTGGGAACCTGAGATCCTTCTCGGTGGTGTTGAATCAGGATGTGCGGCATCTCCTGTTACAGCGGCTGCAAGTAGACCCGAACATTACAGATAGAGTAATTAAAGACTGGGTGCGAAGTCCGGCGGCAGAACAAGTTATCAAAAGTTTAGGAGATGCTCTGCCCAATAGCAGCATTGAGCAAGTACAGGCTGCCATATCGATCGCGGCGCGTCAAGCCAACGGGTTGAGTGCAATTTCCTTGTTGCGGGCATTTCCGGGGGAAAGCGTCACCATAGACGTGACGAGAGCGATCGCACTAGCGTTACAATTCAACCCATCATTCTGGGAAAGCCAAGTCCTCGGTCCGATGCTGGAACGGGAACTCGCCAGCGACACCACTGGGTTCGATCCGCCATTTAACCCCGCAAAAAGGGGTTTTGGGCGCGTGGAAGAGCAAACCTTGACTTTTTGGGACCGACAGCGCGATCGTTTGATTCCCGTAGACATATACTGGAATGACCCCAATTCCAACTTGGATGGCTACGACCTTACTCCACCAGATCCGGGTCCTCTGGTAATTATCTCTCACGGTTTTGGTGCCGACCGAGGATTTTTAAGGTATTTAGCTCGCCATCTAGCCTCCCACGGACTCACGGTAGCTGCTTTAGAACATCCAGGTAGTAATGTAAATTGGCTATCTAGAGCGTCCGTGAGTGGCAATCCAGGGGATTTAATGTCGCCGTCGGAGTTTATCGACCGTCCCAAAGATATCAGCTTTTTACTCGATGAACTAACGCTGTTAAACGAGCAACCCGGAACTTGGCAAGGGAAGTTTAACACCAAAGTGGTTAGCGTTATCGGTCATTCCTTGGGCGGCTATACTGCTTTGGCGTTAGCGGGTGGGGAACTGCAATTAGACGAGTTGCGGCGGTCGTGTAAATCAACGGATTTGCTTTCTAAGTCTCCCGCCGAATGGTTGCAGTGCGCCGCCTCCGAATTGCCCTCTCGCCGGTTACAATTGGGGGATGCCAGGGTAAAAAATGCGATCGCTCTCAACCCCGTCGTCGGTCAATTGTTTGGCAAAACAGGTTTAAAACAAGTCGCGATCCCGACCTTGATTTTATCCGGAACTGAGGATGCGTTTACCCCAGCGGTGAACCACCAATTGCAACCATTCACCCAACTCGGTAGCGAAAAATACCTTCTAACCGTCATTGGCGGTACTCACCTCAGCGTCGGAGACCCTAGTAATTTGGGCATTCAAAGAACCTTGGTGCAAGAGCGCATCGGCGATGATGTAGAGCAATTGCATCAATTGCTACAAGGAGTTAGTTTAGCGTTTATCAAACAACTGACACCAGAGGCTAAAACCTACGAACCTTTTTTAACGCCCGCCTACGCCCAATCGCTTTCTAGTCAGGAATTGCCTTTGCGCTTCAACACCCAACTACCGGCAACCGTGTACCGATGGTTGCAAATAACTGCGCGTCGGTAGATTGACACTCCCCGCGCCTGTTGGTACGGGGATTCTTCAGACATTGCGGTCTTAATATCCTGAAAACTCAGGAACGCTTAGCGCCATCGTTCTGCCTAATGGCGGTCAAAATCCTAGCCTTGCAGCGGTATCCTGGGTCGTCAACTTTCTCCCAGTCGGTGGGTAGGTTTTAACGTCTTGTACTGACGAAACCTGTTTTAGTCCCGATCCCCCCAATCCCGCCTTTTAGAGGGGGTGCAAGCGTGTCTCGTCATGCTTTATCAGGACAGGACTTACGCAAAGAAACTTTGGTGATAGCAAAAATCGTTGGTTTGGTTGGGAGAGATCAAGGTCGAAACCGGGTTTCTAGCCTAGTCATGCTTTATAAGGATTGATTTTAGAGTTAACTCCTGGCATCAAGTTGGGCGATTGCAGATTAGGATCGAGGTGAAGCTGCGGTTGCACCGCATCTGACAGTCTTGCGGTCGCTCGCGTTTTGGGTTATGAATTCTGTAACTTGAAATCCTGGGATTTCAATCAAAAATCGAGTTGGAGAAAACTTGTTATGGATGGGATTATTGCCGCCTTTGTCTTGCTAATCCTGGGTTCAACCGTAGGATCGGCAAAGGTGATCAACCAAGGTTATGAAGCGATTGTAGAGCAAACGGGTAAATACAAACGTACCCTTAAACCCGGTCTGAACTTCATCGTGCCTTTCCTAGACACGATTGTTTGGGAAGAAACGACGCGGGAACAACTGATCGATATCGAACCTCAAGAAGCCTTCACCAGCGATAGCGTCCAAGTCAAGGTGGATGCGATCATATACTGGAAGGTTACGGATTTGTACAAAGCTTACTACGAAGTTGAAGATCTGGAAAACGCGCTGAAAAATTTAGTTCTCACCGCCATGCGATCTCAAATTGGTCAGATGGAACTACAAAAAACTTTCTCAAACCGCAGAGAAATCAGCCAAGGACTGACGGAAGAAATCAAAGAAGTAACCAAAGCTTGGGGCGTCGAAATTACGCGGGTGGAAATTCAGGAGATTAAATTAGCGCCAAACATTGTCGCTTCCATCGAAAAAGAAAAGGCAGCTCAAATTGAAAGAAACGCAGCCAAATTGCAAGCTCAAGGCGTCGCAGATTACATGAGGCAAATTTCTGATGTTTTGAAAGATAACCCCAAAGGTCAGGACGCTTTGAAATTTTTCTTGGCGCAAAAATTTGTGGATGCTAACTATAAACTCGGTGAAAGTCCGAATTCTAAGATAGTCTTTATGAACCCGAAAGACATGTCAGAAGCTGTATCCGAATTGATGGTTGCAGATGAACTTAGCGATCAAATCAGAGATCTGGGCAGCGAAGGAACAAAAGCTAGTTAAGCTGAAAGATTTTAGATTTCAAATTGCATGAAATCTAAAATCTTCGCTTAACGTCGGAAAATAGCATCGGCGACAAGACAAACATCGCGCATTTCTTGCACGTCGTGGACTCGTAAAATGTCTGCGCCAGATGCGATCGCACCCGCACAAGCACCCGCCGTCCCCCAAATTCGCCCTTGGGGATCGGTTTGATTTAAAATCCGACCGATAAAACTCTTCCGCGATACCCCGACTAAAATCGGGCAATCTAAACTGGAAAATTCCGACAAGCGGCGCAGAATTTCTAAGTTTTGGTCGGAGGTTTTAGCAAAACCGATACCTGGGTCAATGATAATGCGGGATTTGTCGATACCGGATGCGATCGCAGCTTCTACCCTCGCTTGCAGAAACTGATAAATCTCCCCAATTAAATCCTCATAATCCGTCATTTTTTGCATAGTTTGGGGAGTTCCCCGCATGTGCATTAACACAATCGGAACCCCCAATTCTGCTACAGTTGGTAACATTTGGGAATCAAAAGTTGCTCCCGAAATATCGTTGATGATATCCGCACCGGCGAGGACAGAGGCACAAGCGATCGCAGCTTTTGTGGTATCCACAGAAATGGGTACGGACAATTCCCGACGAATTGCTTCGATTGCTGGGACTACCCGATTCAGTTCTTCTTCTGGGGAAATTTCCGCCGCACCGGGACGAGTCGATTCACCCCCCACATCCAGAATATCAGCCCCTGCCTTGACTAAATAGCGAGCTTGTGCTAAAGCAGCCTCTGGATGATTGAACAGTCCCCCATCGCTAAAGCTATCGGGGGTAACGTTCAAAATGCCGATCAAATAGGTGCGTTTTCCCCAGTTGAACGAGCGATCGCGTACTGTAATTGGTAGCAAGTCTATCTTTTGTCCTCTGTCAATACTCATTTGTTAGTGTTGACCAATGACCGCTACTTGTAGTTAACAATGCGAGCAAAACTAGCAGGTTCTAGACTCGCGCCTCCTACAAGTGCCCCATCAATTTCCGGTTGCGCCATGATGTCATCAATATTATCTGGCTTTACCGAACCGCCGTACTGAATTGGCACATCCCGATTCTTTAGCTGACTGCGAATTAAACCAATCACGCGATTCGCTTCTTTTGACTCGCAGGTATCGCCGGTACCAATCGCCCAAATCGGTTCGTAGGCGATGACGAGGTTGTTTTGGTCAATATCGACTAAACCTTTTTCGAGTTGGGAAATAATCAGCGATTCAGTTTCGCCAGCATCCCGTTGCTGCTTACTTTCACCGACGCAGAGAATGGGAGTGATGCCGTATTTTTGGGCAGCTTTGAGGCGTTTATTCACCGTTTCGTCAGTTTCGCCAAAATATTGCCGCCGTTCGCTGTGACCGACGATCGCGTAACGCACCCCAATTTCCGCCAGCATCGCCGGGGCGATTTCGCCGGTGAACGCTCCTGCATCTGCCCAGTGGAGGTTTTGAGCGCCCAATTGTACCCGACTCCCATGTAAATTTTTAGAGAGAACGCCTAGGGTTGTAAAGGGAGGGCAGATAATAACTTCTCGGTCTTGGGGGGTTTCTTCCAGGGTAGGGATAAATTTTTGCAAAAACTCAGTGCCTTCTGCCTGGGTTTTATACATTTTCCAGTTGCCAGCAATAACGATTTTCCGCACGGGTCACTCTTTCAAGTTCAAACTATTACAATTGCAAACTTTAGTTTATGACTTTAAGGGGTCAATTAGGGCTAAAGACCATTGCCAATTAGAATAAATGGTGCCCAGTAGAAGGGGTGACCCAGGCGGTTACTCACTTGTGGCGGTAGACTGCTGTTAATGTACTGCTGCCCCGTAATCAGAGCAATTTGGGCTTGGCGTAGGGCTTCGGCTTTGGTGATATTTCTCGTTCCCACGGCTTTGCCTGGGAACGCTAGAGCTGCATAGAAGGCATCCATCAAGACTTGCGTGCCGCCATCGTCTACAAACCATAACGATGCGATCGCCGCCCTAGCCCCTGTACGCTGCATTTGGTACCCAAACCCCAAAATTTCGTCCCCGTTGCCTAACGTGCCGCCTACAGCCGTCTGGCAGGCGCTCAGAACGATTAAATCTACCTTGGGTAACGACCAGGTTTCCACATCGCGCAGAGTTGCCCTGTCACCATTGCCAAACATAATAAAAGAATCTTCCGGCTGACCGACCAAAAAAGCAGCGTGGGTGGCGAGGTGAACAATCGAATAATCATTCATCAACAACACAGTACTGGGGTTAAATTGGTCGTCCAATAGTTTCCTTGTACCGGGAATTGTCGCCGCTAAATTTTCCACTTCTCGACCCGCAAATGGCAGTCCCGACATCGTGAAATCTCTCGTACCAACTCTGAAATTATAACTGCCTTGAGTAAAAGCAGCCGCTAAAACTTGCAGATTATTTTGAGGTTTCGTGTTGAAATCCGTCAGACTAGCAGCAGTAATATTGTTAATCCGGAAGCGCTGCACTAACCATTGTTTGCCATCGTGTAAAGCGGCAAGCGGAATATAGCGCAACTGTCCATCAGGAGCGTAAATAATAGTTTTGGCATCGGCTTGTGCTAAGTCATTTTCGATTGGTTTAATCAACAATTCGTAAAGCTTTTGAGCCGAAACTTCAGCATCGGCAATATCTCCACTCGGATTTGAGATTTCACGACGGAATTCAACAATGGCACGGTTAAGTTCTTCCCGTTTGATAGTAACCGTGCGGCGAATCGGCGGAGAATAAGGAGTAACTAAAACCAGTTATAATCGGTCATCTAGAACCAAAGGATAGAGAATAACGGCATTTTGTTGCAGCTTGTGGAGGTTGTCTCGTAAACTGTTGAAATTGGCTAAATTGAGAGTTTCTCCACCCGTGACTTGCCTCAATTGTGCTGTCAATGCCGTTACAGCAGGACTTTGGAGAAATTCGTCAAACTGTTGGGTAATCTGCTGCTGATTTTTTCTTAACTCTATGATGCGTTGTTGCTGGGCAGGAGTTCTATTAGCAGGTAAAATGCTTTCTAGTTGAACCAGTTCTTTACCGAGTTGAATCGCTCGATTTAAAATAGCTTCGTAGCCTTGCTGAATTTGCTGTTCTGAGGGAGTATTTGGGATTCCTTGAGCAGTTTGTTCGTTGCCCCGCACGTTGCTGAGATAATCTTCTAGTTCTTGAACTTTGAGTAAATCTAGAACTTGTTGGGCTTCGAGAACTCGGTCTTGTTTGAGGAGAAGGTCAGCTAAATAGCGATAATCTTTAGCAATTGTTTCGGTGTAGGATTGCTGTAATTCTTGAGGAAGTCCCTTGATATTCTTGCGAATCTCTTCTCTGACATTGACTGATTGCTTGAAGAATGCGATCGCTAATTCCGGCTGGTGCTGTTTCTCCAGCAAGTAACCGATATTGTTGAGAGCATTTGCTCGATCTGCCTGGTCGCCAAATTCCTGGAGAATTACCAAAGATTGCTGATAATATTTCCTGGCTAATTCGTACTGTCCTTGCTCAAAATATACTTCGCCAATATTGCCGATCGTTACCCCTTCTGACTGCTTATAGCCAAGGGGTTTGATAATGGTTAAAGCTTGCTGTAATACCTGTAATGCTTGTTCATATTTTCCTTGTTCGCGGTAAACAAATCCAATATTTTGTAGCGTCACTGCTTCGAGATTTTTTTTGTCTATTTTGTCATCAATTGTTTTGACGACTGCTAAGGCTTCTTGATAGAACTTCAAGGCTAATTCGTACTTTCCTAATCTAGAGTGAATGGTTGCGATCGCATTGAGATTTCTCACTTCACCTCCAATGCTGCCAATCGCGCCCCTGCCAGATACAAGTAGTACGGGTTTTCGGCTGAGATCTAAGGATTCTTGATAGAACTTCAAAGCCAGTTCGTACTGTCCTAACGCCTGGTAAAGCCTCCCCGTGTTGAACAGCATTGCCCCCCGATACTCCGCGAAATATGGTGGAGGAATGGCTAAGGCTTGCTGATAGGAATTCAAGGCTAATTCATACTCTCCCAGGTTGGTGTAAGCTATGCCAATTTGGTTGAGAGTTAACCCTTCCGCATCCTTCTGACCAAGTTTTCTATTAATGACTAGGGCTTGTTGGAATTTCTCTATAGCTTCTCGATATTGACTGCGATTGACCAGCTGAAGACCTTGATCGTCGTAAGTTCTCCTCATCACGTTTAGGGTTGTTTTTTGCTCTTCGCCATCGCCCACTTCCCGTTGAATTGGCAAAGCTTGCTGCAAGTAATTTAATGCTTGCTCATACTCTTTCTTTCTGTAGTAAACATATCCAATGTTGGAGAGGGTTTTCCCAACGCCTGCCTTGTCACCTATCTCTTGATAAATCAATAAGGCTTGATTGAATTTCCTTATAGCTCTTTCAAAGTTATCCCCAGCAATGAGATAAAAGCCTTCTCTAAACAGGCGATCCGCTATAGCTTTCCTATCTTGATTTGTTTGCGCCTGTGCGACTGGGGGCGAGAGGCTCAAGCTTGGTGGTAAAAAGGGAGAAGTTACCGAAAGCAGCAGAGTGGTAAAGCCGAGGCTAACTAGATGTAGACGCATAGTTGGGTTCTCCATCAAGGGCGTGTAACTGGAAAGTTGAAAGTATGAATGCGGAATGTTAAAGAATTAGACTGTTTTCATAAATGTTAAAGCTATCGGTAATAGGTACTATAACAACAGTTCTAAGCCTGATTCCCGATTGCTTGGGGAAATACGTAGGGTGCTGTCTTCCCGCAGAGTACGGCACCATTTAACCCGGAAGGTGCGTGAGGGAGATCTTCCAATGTTGGCCTTGATTTTGGTCATTTCTCCCCCTCACGCACCCTACTTAATCTACTGATGGGGAGTTCACCAACTATGAAATCAACTAGCGCAGCTGCTCTGATAATAAGTATGTGGGCGTTCAGTGGCTGGGGATGGGGAATTACTCAAGCCGCCGCACCTAATCGGGGGAGTTCTTTTAAAGACTGGTGTCAGCAACAAGCCAGTTTGTCAGCCGACACGAGAATCACTGTAGAGGTGCTGTTAGCAGCAGCAGGCACAAATGATTGCGAACTCGCTGCCAAAAATCTGTTAAGTCGCACAAAACTTGACCTCAACCAGAAAGGAATCAGCGATCTGAGTCCCTTATCAGAACTGACAAACTTGGAGGATCTTTCCCTCCACAACAACCGAATAACTGATATTCGCCCTTTGGCAGGACTAAAAAATCTGAAGCAGCTTTCTGTCGGAGGCAATCAAATTGCTGATATCAGCCCTCTGGCTGGGCTAAAAAACCTGGAGTCGCTTTCTCTTGGCAACAACCAAATTGCAGATGTCCGCCCTCTAGCAGGACTGACAAATTTGAATTGGCTTCACCTCTACAAGAACCAAATTTCAGATGTCAGCCCGTTAGCGGGACTGACAAAATTGACTAACCTCAACCTTGACAAAAACCAGATTGCAGATCTCCGCCCTCTGGCAGAACTGACAAACCTGACTCGGCTTGATGCGATCGCCAACCAGATCGCAGATATCAGAGGTCTAGAGAGACTCACTAACCTGAAGAAGCTTTATCTAATGGAAAACCAAATCGCAGATCTTAGCCCTCTGGCAGGACTAAACAACTTGACGGAGCTTTACCTGGAAGACAATCAAATTGCCGATCTCAGACCCTTGGCTAGACTGACAAATTTGAGGCGACTTGTTCTAACTTTCAACCAAATTAAAGATGTCGCTCCTCTGGCTGGACTCACTAACCTAGATTGGCTTAACCTCCGCTTCAATCAAATTGCAGATGTTCGCCCTCTGAGAGGACTAATAAACTTGACTGAGCTTTATCTACAAGATAATCAAATCAGAGATGTAAGTCCTCTGGCGAAGCTGACAAAATTGACGCAGCTTGAGCTTGATTACAACCAGATTGCAGATGTCAGTTCTTTGGCAGAATTGACAAACATAAAGCATCTTAATCTTGAAGGTAACCAAATAGATGTCCGCTCTTTAACAGGATTAAAAAATGTAAGTTCGCTTAATCTTGAGAACAATCAAATCAAAGATGTCAGTTATTTAGCAGGGCTAAAAAATCTGATTTCTCTTGACCTGGATAACAATCAAATACAAGATGTTAGTCCTCTAGTGGGATTGACAAACTTGACTTCGCTTTACCTTGCAGATAACCAAATCAAAGATATTAGTCCTTTAGCTTCTCTCGCAAAACTGAATGCTCTTAACCTTAAAGGCAGGCAGATCGAAGATGTTAGTCCTCTAGCCGGGTTGACCAACCTCTCTTGGCTCAATCTTGAAGGCAATCAAATCAAGGATGTTCGCCCTTTGGCAAAACTGATCAATTTGCGATCGCTTAATCTCCGCTTCAATCCAGTTGCAGATTTCACTCCTCTAGCAACACTGAAAAACCTGAGTTCACTTAATCTGGGAGATAATGCTATGGCGCGCCAAAATTGCCCAGTTACTGGCGCACAAGTTTGCCAGTTTTGATCGCCGGATTTACGGATCGATCCCCCCCAACCCCCAATGCCTTGGGGGGCTTTCCCGTTTCCCCCAAAGGGGGCTTTCTGCTTGCCCCCAAAGGTGGCTTTCTGGTTCCCCCCAAGGCATTGGGGGCTAGGGGGGATCGGCATTTGAGGGATTGCCTGCGTAAGTCCTGGAGAAATTAGAGATCGCATCCGCTACTCCTGCATAAATGACCTCACTTCTTCCAACGGTAATCCCAACGCTGCTGCTATTTGCTCTACCGTCAAACCCAAACCGAGCAAGCGCGGTATCGCTTCCCGTCGCGCTTGCGCTTCAGCTGTTCTCTCTTGTTCGGCAAGTTCGGCGCGCTGGCGTTCTTGTTCGGCGCGCTGGCGTTCTTGTTCGGCGCGGTGCTGCTCGATTTCAGCTCGCTCGCTGCCGGTTAGCAGTAAATTCCCCTGACTATCCCACCAGCGCAACCACCGCTGCGTTTGATTTTGATAGCTTCCCTGCCAAACTCCTAATTCAACTCCCAAGAGTTCGATCGGATAGTGTCCTCGTTCGTTTGGTGTTAGACGGCGGTACTGAGTGTTTACCAAGTTGTAGACCTCTAGTTCGCCGCTGTTGATTAGGAAAATAGCGTAGTAGGGAATGCGGATAATTTGCTCGTAAACCCAGAATTTGCCCGGTTTTCTGGTTTCAGCAGCAGTGCGCGATAGGGGAGTGCGATCGTGTTCTGGCGTTCCATCCCCACTCGCTAGTTCAATCGCAATCGCAGGCGCAATATATTCCCGCCACAGCACGTAGGAACGGCGAATTTCGCCATCAAGTAAGGGAGGAACGTTCGGCACGTAGAACCAATCCGGTGCTTCTGCACCTTGTTCCGGCGGTTCGGTTTCGCGCCAATAAATGCCGCAATCTTGTCCAATTGCGTATTGTCCGTCGGGGTGCAGACTTTGCAAAACCGAACCAATCGAGTCGGTGAGTAGAATACTTTGGGGATGTTCTTGAAAATTCTTCACAAACGTACCGTCTGATTCAGGCAGTTGGGTATGGTCCGGAAATGGAGGAGGAAGAATCCTGGGATTTGTGCTTTGAGTCATGTCTGGGGACTAAATTAAAGATGATAGCAGTGACTTACAGGCGACGATCCTAGAAAGCGGGTTGCTGCATATTTCATAGAAACCCGCTTTCTTTGCGTAAATGGATAAGTTACCAGCAGCTTCTCTCCTCTATTTTGCCTCGTGCCAAATAACTGTTAACTCTGGATTCCCTGCCGAAATTCTGCCAAAGCTTGAGTATGATTTGCTAAGTTGATGCAGCGCATCAACAGCGCTACATCTAAATTGCGGAGTATTTGCGACTGGAGGATGTTCTCATATCCCTCATCCCCCAGCGCATAAAACGAAAGTTGCCCTTTTTCCCAAAACCAAACTTCAGGAATTTGCAGAGGTTTGTCAGCTTCGAGTTTGTCAATCCCTCCACTGGTGACGATAACTTCTATTGCTGAATCGGGACCTTCTCTATCAGGACTTAGTTCATAAGATTTGTCTGCTTCCCGTTTGACTCGTCCAGATTCGCTTTCCAGAGTCATAGAACCAGTGGGAGTAAAATCTAACCCCAAGAATTCCAGATATATTTCCCACAAAGCACCGATGGGTTCTTTTATAGTTTCGTGTTTTTTCCCTGGAATTTTACGAATCTCTAAAACTCCATCCAGAAAAGATAGTCTGATATGATGTCCGCCTAATTACCCTTAATAAAAATCTCACCGCGTCACCGTGTCACCCCCTCAGAGGAATTCGCTAAATAGATGGGTGATTAACCGGACATCATATGACTCCTGGGCGAGCAATTAGCTGTTCCACAACTTTGAATTCGCGCCTGGTTAACCCGTCGATTAAAATTGGTTCTGCTTCTTTTTCCAGAGGTGTAACTGTCATTTTTGTCAACTCCCTTCTACATTCATTGCTGATAACACCGCCTGCTGACTGACATTCTTGTAAATTCCATCTAGATATTGCATCACAACCTGAGTATCCTGACCTTTTGAGCGATTTTCTGCGTCAGATGTGGGGGGAATTGACCCCAAGACATCTAAAACCGTCTCGCTACCAGGCGGCGCAATTACTACGAGGGAAGATTCCAGAGGTTCGTTATATTGCCAAAATTGGTTGATTTGTAGCGGGTATGAAGGGGGTGGTGGAGGTTGTGGAATCGGGGATGTTTCTGAGTCAGATGCTTCACCAGCAGCGCTTCGCATTTGGCGCAATGCGGATAGAATATCTTCTTTGGAACGACCCCGCAATTGGAATAGGACAAAGGGGTCTTCCTCGAAGCGATCGCCCAATACGTAATATACTGCCCCGATATGCTTGCAAGGAACTGCTTTATCCGGACAACTGCAATGCGATCGCACTTCAGATAAGCTAAACGGAAATAAAGACAACCCATTCGCCGTAAACACATCTTGGATATTCTGCGGCATTTCCCCCGCTAACAGTTTTGCAGAAAATATCGCCTGCTGGGATAAAGTTTCGATGACATAATCCCATTGTTCATCGCTGAAAGGATCTAACCACAAAGAAACATCATATTTAGGTTGTTCTCTCCCTCTAACTTCAGCAACTACTTTTGGTCCTTGAAACTCAAAGCTAAGCACGTTACCCTGACGCGCATAATCTCGCGCTCTTTCTAACCGTTTCTTGAAGCGGTAGGAGTTGAGTAAATCCAGCCACCCTTGCACCCACCATTCTCTTTGTGTTTGGTCGTTATTCATTTTTTTCCTTTTTTACTTTTTAATCTCTAATTGCTAATTGCTAATTGCTGTTTGACTATTAGCTATTAGCCATTAGCCATTAGCCATTAGCCATTAGCCATTAGCTATTTATTCATCATCTATTACTGAACTTCGGTCTAATATTAGCAAGTTCCGTAATTGGTCTGTATCTAGTTCTGTTAGCCATTGTTCTCCTGCACCTACGACTTGTTCTGCTAGGGCTTTTTTACTTTCGATTAAATCGTGTATTTTTTCTTCTAAAGTGCCGTTGCAGACAAATTTATGCACTTGAACGTTGCGGGTTTGACCAATCCGAAATACCCTGTCTGTGGCTTGATTTTCCACCGCTGGATTCCACCATCGGTCAAAGTGGAAAACGTGAGTGGCGCGGGTTAAGTTAAGACCAACCCCACCTGCTTTAAGGGATAAAATAAAGATTTTTGGTCCTTCGGGGTCGTTTTGGAAGCGGTCGATCATTTCTTCCCGTTGTTTTTTGGCGGTGCTGCCATATAAAAATAATACCTCTTGTTCGAGTTGTTTTTCCAGATGGGGTTTTAGAAGTTTACCCCACTCGGCGAATTGGGTGAAAATTAACGCACTATCGCCTTCTGCAACCAATTCTTCTAACATCTCATCCAATCGCTGGAGTTTCCCGGATTGTTGCGAACTAATTCCGGATTTTTCTGTCTCATTTTTTTCCTTAAATAAAACCGGATGATTGCAGATTTGTTTGAGTTTAGTTATCAAGGCTAAAATCATTCCCTTGCGCTTAATTCCATCGGCAGATTCGATTTCATCCAGGGATGATTCGACGATTTTTTGATAAAGCGTTGCTTGTTCTACTGTGAGGGGACAGAAGACAGTCATCTCCTGTTTTTCTGGTAAATCTTGGATAATTTCCTTATCGGTTTTGAGGCGGCGGAGGATGAAGGGTTGTACGAGCGATCGCAATGTTTTCAACGACTCTCCATCCCCATATTTTTCAATTGGAATTCCAAACCTTCGCTGGAAGAATTGTCGCTGCCCCAAATATCCTGGATTGAGAAAATCCATGATTGACCAAAGTTCCGCTAAGCGGTTTTCTACCGGAGTTCCTGTCAGCGCAATGCGAAATTGTGTCGGCAATTCCCTTACTGCTTTCGACTGCTTCGCGTCTGGATTCTTAATATTTTGTGCTTCATCCAACACGACTCCCCGCCAATTAATACTTTGGAGGTCTTTCGCATCCCGAAACACCAGCGGATAGCTAGTAATAACTAAATGCTTATCCTTAACCGCCTTAGCTAATGCTTTCCCTTTCGCGCGTTTATCTCCGTGATGCATTAAAGTTGTAATTGAGGGTCCAAATTTCTTAACTTCGCGTTCCCAGTTCCCTAAAACTGAAGTGGGAGAAAGTAGCAATACAGGTGCTTCTAATGCTTCTTGCTCTTGGAGGTGTAAAATAAAAGCAATGAACTGAATGGCTTTACCAAGGCCCATGTCGTCCGCCAAACAAGCTCCTAAACCCCATTGTTCTAGGAAAGATAGCCAACCGACTCCTCGTTCTTGATATGGTCGTAATGTTCCCTTAAAACTTTTAGGTACAATCGGTTCAATTGCGCGATTATTAGTTAAATTAGATAGCAATTCCTCAAGCGTTCCTGATGCTTCAAAACTAACTACGGGCAATTTTTCTATCATTTGAGTATCGCCCGTACTTAACCGCAAAGCATCTTCTAAAGATAGTGCCATTTGCTCTTTACGCGAGGCGAAGAATGCTTGTGCGGCGCGAACATCTTGGGCGCGCAACTCCACCCACTCCCCATTAATCTCGACTAGGGGCGTATTCTGCGCTACCAGTCGGTCAAATTCAGCTTTGGATAAAGTTTGTCCACCAATAGACAATTCCCATTTAAAATTCAACAAGCTTTGCAAACCTATCCTCTCCTCCTTTCCTCCCCTTCGCCAGGAGGGGATCTCAGGCGTTTCAGCTTGAATTTTCAAACCTAAGCGGTTCGCCCATCCTTCCTGACTTGCCAAAGAAGGCGGTAAAATGACACCGAGTCCGCTATCTTTCAGTCGCCACGCCGCCGACTTGATAAACTCATACGCCTGTAGGGGTGTTAAAAGGCAAGATTGGGGACGCCTTTCCCGTAAGCTGGGTTCAATCGGTGCAAATAACCTTGCTGCTAAACCCAAACCCTGCAAAAAAGTTTCCTGGGGATGGTTAATTTTCCGACCTTGGTGGACTAATTCAGCAGTAGTGTGGTTCCATATTCTCGCCGCACTAACTAAAAACTCGCCATCGTCTGCTGCTTGTAAGAAATACTCCAACCTCCAGCTATTTTCCCCCGTTCCAGGTGGATGGATGGAAAAGCAGGTGCGATACAAGTTCTGTCCCAATCCTTGCGATGGCGAGACGACGATATAATCTTGTACGGCAGCTGTCCAATTTTGCAGTGTAGTTTCCAGGCGTCCCACCGCTTCACCCGTTGCCTGGACTAAGTTATCGGATACTCTAGAAAGTGCTTGTAACCACTCCCGCACCGGAGTTGCTGCTGTGGGTGGGGTAGAATTTCCCCAAGCACGCACCTGAGCATCTATCGTACTCCTTAAGAATTCTAGTAATAATTTTTCTGGTGCCGCTGGCAAGTCCAAAAATGGATAATTGAGTAATTCTGATGCCCCATCTTGATAAGTGCGACAAGCACCCGGCAAAAGCTGAGCAAAGTTTTCCAACCGCTCCCGATCTACGGCACTATCTAACAAGGGTTGCCAACAAGCGACGACAGAACCATCGTTTTTTCGGTACATTCCAGGTATAAATTTACCCCTGGACAGTAAATCTAAACTCCAGCGACAAACCTGCGCCCAAAACCGCAATTCTCCCCCTAAGTAAGCATCTGATGCTTTAAAAGAACTTAGGGGCAATGCTTGTAAAAATTTCATCCCATCGGTAGCATTTAAACACAATCCTTCAACTTCCCAGGGATATAGATATAGATCGTTTATTTCCCCCGCTACCTTGGGGGAATAAATCGGGTAGGTGGGTTTGTCTGCCACAATCCGAGTCGGGGATGCGATCGCATGACTTTTCCATCGTTTCCCACCCCCATATGCCACTTCTCCCTTGCCTTTTCCCTTGGCGGCAGAGGGAGATGCTTCTATATCGAGTCTGTGAGAACGTAAAAAAGTAACTAATTCCGCCTGCGCCATCGCCAACGGGTGAGATAATATCCCATCTTTTCTCCCCGCTTCCACCAAAGATGTTTGAGGACGCCAAGTTTCTCCCCAAATAAATAAATAACCACCCTGATGTTGAGGTATCCAGTTTCCGTGTAAAATTGCCATGCCAGAATTTATTTGAATTACTCTTTCTTCACAAAAGATTGATTGTTGTCTTTTTAGGTCAGAGACAATCCGGAGCGGGTATTTGTTCCATGCCAACTAGGCATATCGAATTTTACCCATCCAAGTTAAGCTAAAATCTGAAATTCTCCAGTCAATTCAAGCTTATATTTTACCTCAGATGATAATCCAACTGCCCAGCCGAAAATTATTAACAAATTCAGCTAAAATAGAAATAGATTGGATGCGTGAGTCAGAAAAAGAAGCGGTCAGGAATCTGTTGAACGCGGTAATTCTTGAAGGTAAAACCTATCCGCAAGAACAACCTCTTTCTGAGTCAGAATTCGCTGCTTACTGGCTGAGTTCGGATGCGTTTGTCGCCAGAGCAATTGACGACACAACAACATCAGGCCCAGGAGAAGTTTTAGGATCTTTCTATCTGAAACCCAACTTTCCCGGACGCTCAAGCCATATTTGCAACGCTGGTTTTATTGTACAACGGGGAGAGCGAGGTAAGGGGATCGGTCGGTTAATGGGAGAAGCAATGCTGGAAATTGCCGCGAGTCGAGGCTATCAGGGTGTAATGTTTAACTTGGTGTTTGAAACCAACATACCCTCCCTCAACCTGTGGCAGTCTTTAGGATTTCAAACGATTGGGCGGATTCCCAACGCGGCGCTTCTTGTAGAGGGACAAGTAGTTGATGCTTTGATACTTTATCGATCCCTTGCTTGAAGCAAAAGCTATTACCCATGACCCATTACCAAACACCACCCGTATAACAGTGCTACGATTGCGACAGATAAAGAATTGTGATAGAGACGGAAAGAATGGTAGAGATTGACAAATCAATATCCTTTGACGGAAGGGATATTCGACTAAAGGTTGGCTTACTCGCACCACAGGCAGGAGGTTCCGTCTTAATTCAGTCGGGAGATACAGCCGTTTTGGTGACGGCAACCCGTTCCGGTGCCAGAGAGGGCATCGATTTTTTACCGTTATTGGTAGATTACGAAGAAAGACTTTACGCCGCTGGACGAATTCCGGGCGGTTTCTTGCGGCGGGAGGGGCGTCCGCCAGAAAAAGTCATTCTCACCAGTCGTTTGATCGATCGTCCTTTGCGCCCCTTATTTCCCATTTGGTTGCGCGAGGATATTCAAATCGTAGCGACAACCCTATCGATGGACGAGCAAGTGCCGCCCGATGTGCTAGCTGTTACCGGGGCTTCCATTGCCACGTTACTAGCAAAGATACCGTTTAACGGGCCGATGGCAGCCGTGCGGGTTGGATTAGTAGGAGATGATTTCATTATCAATCCCACGTATAAGGAAATCGAAGACGGCGACCTAGATTTAGTCGTTGCGGGTTCTCCTGAAGGCGTGGTGATGGTAGAAGCAGGGGCGAACCAATTGCCGGAAGCGGATATTATCGAAGCAATTGACTTCGGGTATGAAGCGGTGCGCGACTTAATTGCGGCGCAGGAAGAATTGCTCAAAGAACTGGGGATAGATTTGGTGCAAGAAGCGCCACCGGAAGTAGACCCGACACTGGAGAATTTTATCCGCGATCGCGGCAACGAACCGATCAAAAAGATCCTGTCCCAGTTCGAGTTAGATAAAAACCAACGGGATGCCGCATTAGATGAAGTTAAAGCATCAATAGAACAAGCGATCGCCGAACTGCCAGAAGAAGACCCCGTGCGAGTTGCCGCCGCCGCAGACAGCAAAGCCGTCGGCAACACGTTTAAAGATATCACCAAATACTTCATGCGCCGTCAGATCGTCGAAGACGGAGTGCGAGTAGACGGACGCAAACTCGACGAAGTACGTCCCGTCTCTTGTCGCGTCGGAGTCTTACCGCAACGAGTCCACGGCAGCGGTTTATTTAACCGCGGACTCACCCAAGTCATGTCCGTCGTCACCCTGGGAACCCCCGGCGACGCCCAAGAACTCGCCGACGACCTGCATCCAGAAGACCAAAAGCGGTATCTGCACCACTATAATTTCCCCCCCTTCTCCGTGGGAGAAACCAAACCCCTGCGCGCACCCGGACGCCGCGAAATCGGTCACGGTGCTTTAGCAGAACGCGCCTTAGTGCCCGTTTTGCCCCCCAAAGACCAATTTCCCTACGTCATCCGGGTCGTATCGGAAGTACTTTCTTCCAACGGTTCCACCTCGATGGGTTCGGTCTGCGGTTCAACGTTGGGTTTAATGGATGCTGGCGTACCGATTACCAAACCCGTCAGCGGTGCAGCAATGGGTTTAATTAAAGATGGCGATGAAGTCCGCATCTTAACCGATATTCAGGGGATTGAAGACTTCTTAGGCGATATGGACTTCAAAGTCGCCGGGACGGATAGCGGCATCACCGCATTGCAAATGGATATGAAAATCAACGGTTTATCGATGGATACCATCGCCAAAGCCATTGAGCAAGCTCGTCCCGCACGATTGCATATCCTGGAGAAAATGCTGGCGACAATTGACCAACCCCGAACGGAAATGTCGCCCTTTGCCCCACGCCTGCTGACGCTTAAAATCGAACCAGAATTTATCGGTTTGGTCATCGGCCCTGGTGGTAAAACTATTAAAGGGATCACCGAAGAAACAGGTGCAAAAATTGACATCGAAGATGATGGAACCGTTACCATTTCTGCTAACGATGTTGAAAAAGCCGAACGCGCTCGCACTATCGTCTTCAACATGACGCGGAAACTCCAAGAAGGAGATGTTTACGCCGGTCGCGTCACTCGAATTATTCCCATCGGTGCTTTTGTGGAATTTCTTCCCGGTAAAGAAGGGATGATTCATATTTCCCAACTCGCAGACTACCGCGTTGGAAAAGTCGAGGATGAAGTTGCCGTCGGTGACGAAGTGATCGTCAAAGTACGGGAAATTGATAACAAAGGTCGCATCAATCTCACGCGCTTAGGCATTCATCCAGAAGAAGCAGCAGCAGCACGGGAAGCTGGCAACAAGCGCTAAACCGATTTGAGATTTTAGATTTTATATTCGTGCCAAATTAAAATCTAAAATCTGGCTTAAATAACTGACTAAAAAGCTTCTGAAACCAGAAGCTTTTTTGATTTTTATTCAAGAACCACAAAACTTACGCAAAACTTCTATATGTAGTAGGGTGCGTTAGTAACGCACCATTCCACCATATTTATTGTCACTGCGTAAGTCCTGACCTAAACAGAAAGATATAGGACTTACGCACGACGATCTGAGCAACCGGGTTTCTGCGTATATCTCTAGTTGCCAAACCGACGATTTTTCACAGAAAAAAAGGTGATTTTGCTTAATTGCTGATCTCCCCAGCTTATCTAATATAGCAATCGCCAAGGCAGTTAGGACGATAAATTATTTCGACTAATTCAAAAATAGTTTTAAGAAATGACGTTATCTTGAATAAAAATAGAAAATTTTATCGCTTCAAATCGGGGATAAAATTAATGAAAAAATCAACTTTTACCAAAATTTATTTTTAAATAAATCGCTAATTTGATGAGTTAATAAATTAACAGAAGACCGCCTTTGTTCTTGATGAGAACGATCTTCAACAGTTGACAGTTGACAGTTGACAGTTGACAGTTATGGAAAGAAACCGGGTTTCACCTGAAAAATCCTTTATGAAACTCTAGATCGCAGAAGAAACAAAGGTGATCAGATAGGATTGTAACTCTGGGAAATTAATTTTTCCTTTCCCCTTTAAAGGGGGAGGATCTAAACCGATTGTTTCTGGTAATACAGAGAGGAAAAAGGCAATCAACGATTACTTTTTCCCTCTCCCCGACCAGAAGTTATTCTCATTTTCATCATCTGGCAAATTTAGTATATTCAATCATTGACAAAAGCTGCAATTTCTGAAACATTCACGAATGGCTAGACCCGGATCGGTTGAGTCATTTACTTGTCATAATTGTTCGGGGTGCGTTGGCTCTAGTCGGTCGCAGGCATTGATTTTTGTCTGCTCAGGTGCAAAATATAAGTACTGACTGAATTCATGATTAACCAAATGTTCAATAAACCCAAATTTGTTGGGTGTTTAGCACCTGGGAAAAGGCTGATTTTCGGTTTTATTTCTTTAATCTCAGCCATTTTAGTGATTTTAGGTGGTTCGCTGACAGGCGATCCAGCTGCCAGTCAAACTATTAACCTAGTTGAACAAGTCCGGATCAAACCGAGTACGGTAGTCGGTAAACCGGGTTTTTTCCAGGTTGGTCAATCAATGCAAGATCGTTGGTGGTTCATCGATCCAGAAGGCAAACCATTTTTCTACAAGGGGGTGACATCAGTCGGTTCTGGTCGAGGTGTTCCCCCATCGGCAGTTTATCCCGGTTACAGTGAGGTGATTATGCAGAAATATGGTAAGGACTCCACGGCGTTTCGCGAGGCTACCTATGAGCGGCTACGTCGCTGGAATTTTAACGCTTTGGGAGCATGGACGGCACTAGATTTGTTGGATGGGGATATGCCTTATACAATAGTGCTTGATTTTGCCAGAGTCGGTCCAGAAATTAAGTCAGATGGTGTGAGAATACCTGATGTTTTCGCACCGGAATGGCTGAAGGGGATTGATCGGCAAGCACAAACATTTGTTGCTCCTCGGCGTAACAATAGAATGCTGGTTGGGTATTTTACCGATAATGAATTAGGTTGGGGGGAGATAGACAATCCCGATCAACAAGGTAAGCTCAACTCAGATCTGTTACTTACAAATGAGCTGAAACCATCTTTACTACAGGTTTGCCTGAGCCTTGATTCCCATCGACCAGCTTACCAAGCTGCGTGGGATTTTGTTTTAAGCCGACATAATGGCAGTCTGGAGACGCTAGCGCAAGATTGGCAAGTCAATATTGATACTCCAGAACAAGTGCGACAATGGACAAACGCAAAACAAGCCATTGTTTCCAGAGGCTATTTAGCCGATTACAGAGCGTTTCTGGCGGAATTCGCCCAACGATATTTTGAGCAGTCAGCCGCAGCAATCCACCGTTACGATACAAATCACTTAATTTTAGGTTGTCGATTTGGTGCGCCTCCTAGTGATGCGGTTTTTTCAGCCGTGAAGAAACCTTGGGTTGATGTAGTATCAGCGAACAATTATCGTTATCAAATGTATGAGCGGATGGACATCTACTACAAAGCGACACAATTACCCATACTCAATGGTGAGTTTAGTTGGGGACATCGTGTTTTTTCAGAGCGTCCTTTGCCAAACGAACCTGAAGCAGGACTTCCAGCGACAGAACGGATGACAAGGAATGGCGAACAGGCATTGACCCGTGCTTGGACTCATCCAAGTCTTGTCGGTTATACCTGGTATCGCTGGGTCGATCAACCGACCAATAAACCACCTTATTTGCCACCTGTTAGTTTAGGTTTAGTGACTCTTGAAGATGAACCCAATCGTTGGCATACGGATTTACTGACCAAATTGAATGCCCAAGCTGAAGCGATCGCTCTTGGGATAAATTAACAATATTGAATTATTTCCCTACATGAACTTTTGCACATCTGACCCAATCAAGTATTTTGCTGAGCCGTATAATCAGAATTTAGGAGTTGTTAAAGCCCTGGGAAAGCCTGTGGAAAAGCTTGATTTATCGCCTTTGACTCTGCCCCTCAATGCTTTATCATACAGAGAGCGAAAAGGCAATGATTGCCTTTCCCTCTCCCCGACCAGGTGCAATTCTCATTTTCATCCCCAGTTAAATTGAGCATATTCACTCATTGACGAAAGCTCCACTTTCTTAACCTGTCACTAATGTAAATGCCCTTCAAAATCTCCTCTCTCAATTGAAAGATATTTACATTCATTCCAGAGGAAGAGGGAAAATAAATTTCAGCTTTGTAAGCTGATTTAAGTCACAGTGCAGATCTTGAGATAAAGGAATTAATATCATGGCGAAGAAACAACAAAGCAAGGGCAAGCAAGGCTTTGCTTCTATGGATGAGGAAAAACAACGGGAAATAGCCAGCAAAGGTG
Source organism: Microseira sp. BLCC-F43 (assembly GCF_041929235.1). Classification (NCBI taxonomy): domain Bacteria; kingdom Bacillati; phylum Cyanobacteriota; class Cyanophyceae; order Aerosakkonematales; family Aerosakkonemataceae; genus Microseira; species Microseira sp. BLCC-F43. Next base: position 10,905 of record NZ_JBHFNP010000043.1, on the reverse strand, counting down.
GTAGAACCTCCCATAAAGGCGAAGAACCTGATACCAACGGTGACGTAGAAGATGAAGACAACGAAAATGAAGGTAAAGGCAAGCAAGGTTTTGCTTCCATGGATAAAGAAAAAGTGCGCGAAATAGCTAGCAAAGGCGGAAAAGCTTCCCATCGCGGTGCTTCTGACGATGAAGATGAACAACAAGATGAAGAAGATGGCGTTAGCGAAAAAATATACTCGTTAATTGACATTCTCCAAGAAGATTTAACTGCTGTAGATGTTGATACGGCAACGGCAGCTATTGACGAGTGGTATCAGCAGCTTAAAGGTTCCAAAAATAAAGACCTCAAGCAAATTGCCACCAATCTTAAAAACTTGAGAAAAGTGGTTACAAGTGAGGAAGCTGATGAGTCTGAAATCGCTGAAATCTTGATTTCTATCGGAGAACAGATCGGTGAATACGCATCCAACGCCGATGAAAACATTTCCGATCCATTACAAGAGTTAAGTGCAGTACTGATTGACGCTGGCGATTCCCTCGAATAATATAACCTCACAGGCATAATTTACAGCGCTCTTTGGTGGTCTTGCGTGGCGACCAAAGAACGCTGTAAAGTTGTGAAAGTCACGACTGACGCACAGAAACCGGGTTATCAAATCATCAATTTTTGCTAGGGGCACGGCGTTCAATCATTTTTGGTTTTAGCCAAAGATCCTCAATGCCGTGCCCCTACACCCTGTAATTTCAAATCGTCAATTGTTGGTCAATACAAAAATTATCAAATCATCAATTGTTGCTAGGGGCACGGCGTTCAATCATTTTTGGTTTTAGCCAAAGATCCTCAATGCCGTGCCCCTACATCCTGCAATTTATTTCACGGCTAATTCATCGGATTTCAAACTAGAAAACAATCTTTCCCAGTTTTTAGCCACTTCGCCATTTTCTGCTTCTTTGACCTCAAACGTGACATTGCAAGCTTTGGGTTGTTCGAGTGAATAGACGCAAAGTTCTGCCACATCTTCCCGACTAACTTTGCCCTTGATATTGTCGCCTTGGTCAAACATTAGCGCCTTACCCCCCGCTTCTTCAGTCAGCGCACAGGGACGGATAATCGTATAAGGAATTCGACTTTGGCGGAGGACTTCTTCTCCCCGCAATTTCCAAGTTAAAATTCCTCCCAATTGGTCGTTTAATCTGACCGCAGGTGGTTCTTCTTCTAAATTAATTCCAGGTCGTCCAGGACGAGTAACCCCAGCAGAACTTACCATGACAAATTTTGGTAATGTTTTGCCTCCATAAGCTTTAATCGATTCTACTTCCAACTGAAACAAACCCGGTTGGAATTTCGGGTTCAATTGCCCGTCGTATTCAAACTTACTCAGCATTAACTGAAACGAATAAATTTGACTCGCGTCGATGGGTGCTGCATCTTTTACAGTCTTGGCGCGAAATACTGGAATTAAATCCTTGAAAGGAATGCGAACTGTTGTCCAGATGTTGTAGACAGTATCGAAAGAATAAGCGTAACCAATTCCATCCCAAGCGGAATTGCTGCGGATGAAAAATTTATACCGCTTCCCATCCCCTCTGACGCGCAATTCGATTCCTTCGTATCCAGATAAGTTAATCCCAGGGTTAAAATTGCGCGTGCGAACTGAAGCAAAACCGCCCGAATTCGCCGTAGATACATTGCCAAAAAATACAGCAGTATCGTTCGCGAATCGAATTGAACTTTCGCTGACGCCACCCATTACCACATCATCTAAAGCACCCCAAGTTTCTTTTAGATCGGCTGATGGTTTAGTAAAATCGAATACCAGTTTTTCGCCGTCCCGATTCAGATTGGCGGCAGCAGCTTGGACTAAATTCTTGATACCGCGATATTCCACATTTTCCGGCGTATCGCCTACTATTTCTGGTTGGTAAAATTTGATGCCTTGATTATACTTATCCCGCTCCGGTGTATCTCCTTCTACAGGTTGCACGCGGACGCCGATGCCAGAAACGATCGCACGCACATCGCGCATAACTTCGGCAGTCAGGGTTTCGGGTATGGTAATGTCTCCGAAGACGATTTCTACCTTGTCGCCGAGTAGCGCTTTTGCTCTGTCCGGATCGCGCGCGATCGCTCGCACCCGATAACCCTTCGCCAACAATCGCCGCACCACTCGCTTCCCGACTCCACCCGTCGCACCGGCGACTAGGACTACACCCATTTTGTTATCTCCGCCTTGGTTCTGTTGTTTCTTCTCGCTACGACCTGTAAATAGTTCTTGCAGCCAGCTAATGCTCCCAATAAACGGGATTATGCCAAAATATGCTAGGGTTTTGCCAAATCTTAGCGCGTCCCATTGTCCAGATTCTTTTTGACTCATCGACTTGTCCTCGCCCTCTGTTACAAGCTTACATAATTTGTAAAGTTAGTTAACGAAGATGAAGGAGCGAAGAAACTGGCGATTCTTGGAGCGATAGCTTCGCTTCACGCGCAGCGTGCCGAAGAGACAAACTGATGCGAACGCCAGCGTTGCTACAAAGCCGTTACCAGGTTTTATCCCAGGTCAATCAGGTGACCCGATTCAGCGGAATTCGCTTGGTTAAGATGGTCATGAATTCCCCGTTAGGAGCAGGCATAAGGAAGCTCCATTCGCTGATCTGGGCGAATTTGAGCGTGTAAAGCCAACGGATTGTGTAGTTGACGCCGTAGCTCGATCCGAAAATCATTACCCTGACAAGCTCGTAATCGCCTGTCGGCGGTGGGAGGCTATCCACACCAGGAATGAACGACGACGGTAAAGTGTCGCCATTGCCTGGTACGAAGCCTAAAGTTTGCGTGTAAGCCATTTGCGGCGGGAAACTTAGTATCGTTTCCCACCGAGTGTCAAATTTTGTCATGATAAATGAGCCTCCTAGGTTGTTAGGGGGTAGTCGTCGTGTAGGGGATGTGCGAGATCTCCTATACGGCGCAATTGGTTGTAGGCTAGATTCCCAATCTCTTTGGATACTGTGCAAGCCACTAAGATCCTAAAATTACCATGCCTTTTTTTAGAATGTTAATCGCCGCATTTGTATCGCGACAAATCTCAACACCACAATTAGGACATGAATGAGTTCTAGTGCTTAATGACTTTTTCACTCTGTTTCCGTTTAGTAGCTTGGCTTTTCTAGCCATCATGCTCCTAATTTATCACAAAATACTGGGAATAAAACATTTAATCTAAATAAAAATCCGCCCTTTGATATCGCTCAACTGCCTTGCTCTAAAGCCAAAATTTTATTCAGTAAAAAATGCAGTATTAAATGCAGTAATGCAGTAATGCAGTAATTAAGTATATCAGGTAGTGTAAAAGCAGAGATCGCACGAACAGAATAACCAGTTAACGGTAATTCTGGTTATGAGGCGGGGCGCGATCGCATGTGGCATTTGCGTAATTACTGTAATTTTAAGCGGTCAAACCCGCTAAAATTAGCAATATACCGTATTAATTAATTGTGATATAAATGCTAAAATAATAGAATGATAAACCTGACTTACGCCTATAAAATTAATCCAACTTCAGACCAAGCGGCACTTATTGAGCAGACGCTAGAAGTGTGCCGAAAAGTTTGGAATTATGCTTGACAAGAACGTAAAGATTGGATTAAATCGCGTAAGTGCAGGGTAGATGCTTGCTCAATTCAAGAGGAGTATATAATTCCAGCAGATGCTCCTTACCCCAACAAAGGTTTTCAAGAAAAGGCACTAACAGTCGCCAAGAAAACCAATGAAGAACTAAGAAGTGTAAACGCCCAGGTTTTACAACAAGTACTGAGGAAACTAGACACCGCATTTGACGACATGAAGCGAAAAGGAAATGGATTCCCGCGTTTCTTGAAGTTTGGACGGATGCGGTCATTTGTTTATCCTCAAATGCTTGTTAACCCGGTTGGCTCTGGCTGGGTAAAACTTCCACAGTTGGGCAAAGTCGAAGTTATCATGCATCGACCAATCCCTAGTGGATTTGAATTGAAGCAAGCACGCATTGTCAAGAAAGCATCGGGATATTATGTCATGCTGTCATTGCAGCTTGATGTAAATGTTCCTGACATTCCTCCATCAGGACGCCCATTAGGGATTGACGTAGGGCTAGAAAAGTTTCTAGCAACATCCGATGGCGAGTTGATTAAAAGGCCCAGATTCTTCAATACTTTGGCAAGTAAGCTGAAATTGCTACAACGCCGATTAAAGCATAAAAAGAACGGGTCTAACAATAAAGCTAAACTTGCTAGGAAAATAGCTAGAGTTCACGAACAAATACACGACACTCGGAAGGACTTTCATTTCAAGTTGGCTCATCACCTATGGGACCAGGCAGGAATGATATTTGCAGAACAACTGAACCTCAAAGGTATGGCTAAAGGAATGCTGGGTAAGCATACCTTAGACGCCGGATGGGGTCAGTTTTTGCAGTTATTGTCCTGGGTTTGTTGGAAGCGTGGAGTGTATTTTGCCAAGGTTGAAGCGGCAGGTACATCACAGACTTGCCCAGAATGTGATGCGAATGTGTCTAAGAACTTATCGGTCCCTTGTACATGAGTGTCCTGAATGTGGATATAAGACAGATCGTGATGTAGCAGCCGCTCAAGTAATTAGAAACCGAGGTGTCTGGAGCCGTTGGACAGACGGTGGAAGAAATTGCCTGTGGACGGGATGCGTCGGGGACTGGTTCGTCCAGTCTAGATGGCACCGGAAGAGACAGGAAATTCTTTGAAGCGATTCTGGGAAGCCCCCACCATAATCTTTGATTTGGTGGGGGAGGATGTCACTCGTGAGTCGTACCATCTGGCATAATTGCACCGCTGAGCTTGGCATTTTCCAGGTTGGCGCCATTCAGTTTTGCTTGTTTTAAGTTAGCTTTTTCTAGATTGGCATTACTCAAGTTTGCCCCACGAAGATCTGCTGAACTTAGGTCAGCTTCAATCAAATTGCTGTCAGAAAGGTTAGCGCCGCAGAGATTAAGACCACTCAAGTTTTGTCCGCTCAGATTTGCGCCACAAAAGTTGACTCCAACCAAACTTACTCCAGTCAAGTTAGCACCGCTTAGATCTGCTTCACTCAGGTCAGCTTGGGTTAGCTTCGCATTAGTAAAATCCGCTCCAATTAGGTTAGCACTATTTAGGTAAGCGCTGCTTAAGTTTGCTCCATTTAATGTTGCAGTAGTTAAGTTAGCGCCATTTAAGCAAGCCTGAGTAAGATTCGCTTCATTTAGATTTGCAGTAGTTAAATTAGCCCCAACCAGTTTAGCTCCGTTTAAAGTTGCTCCACAAAGGTTAGCCGCAGTTAAGTTAGCATAAGTTAGGTTGGCTTCCTTTAAGGTTGCTTGACTTAAATTCGCATCAAGGAGTTGTACGTACACCAAGTTAGCATTGTTTAAGTTAGCACCACTAAAGTTGCTTCCAATTAAGTATGCTTCGTCTAGGTTTGTTAGGCTTAAGTTTGCTCCTTGCAAATTTGCCTCGATCAGATGAACTCTACCCAGGGATTTTTCAGTCAAATTAACTCCAGCTAGGTTAATCCCTTTAAAGTGTCGTTCTTCCTCTTTATACCGTTTCAAAAATTCTTCCACATCGACAGCAGTTTCCTGACTTGCTTTGGTAAAATCATCAGCCGCTTTATTTTCAGTGGGTTCATCACGAGCAACAATTACAGGAATAGTTGGGTTTTGTATGACAGTTTCGCTCAATTCTACCTGTGACGTTTCATTAGGCGATGCTTCTATTTGCTGGTTAAGTTGTTCAATTGCCCGCTCAATCCTATCAATCTCGTTCAGAGGTTCAGAATTATCAGTAATGCTACTTTCCGATGCTTTAGTAGCCAGGAAATTATTGAACTTTATGTTAAGCTTTTGGGTAATATCGTCTATTTGAGATTTAAGCCCTGTCACATATTTCTTCAAAACAACTTGCTGCTGTTCCAGTTGTGAAATCCTAGAAGCCAAGGCGGCTAAATCCAGTTGCTCGGTAACCATTTTCATTAATTTATAGCCTGTTTAGGCTATTTTCTCCGATCGGGCTGCTGTCTGGAACAGAGAAATTACTTAAATAGAGTTTTTAATTCTAGCCAACTGTTAGGGGAAAATACATAACTCAGCTACTCAGAAACCCGGTTTCTTAAAGAAACAGGGTTTCTCGGTTTTATGGTTATTGTTTATCATCAACGATACCATTGAGATAGAGGAGTGAGCGAAGCGCTAATACACATGACAGATGAAACGAGGCAGGAAATAGCCAGACAACTTGCTAGCGAACTAGCATCAAGAACGCTCATTCCCCCCAGAAGAGCAGGTCAAAGCTTTAAAACCTTTGGTGAATTCAAAAGAACAATAGGTTCGGCGGGTACAGAAACAGCTTGGCATCATATTGTTGGACAAACTACCTCGAATGTACAGAGATTTGGTGCAGAAGCAATTCACAATACAGGTAATCTTGTTTGACTACCTCACGGTCAAGGTTCAATTCATCAGGAAATTAGCAATTTTTACAGTTCAATTCAGCCAGAACTGACTGGTTCTTCAGATGTCACAGTCAGAGAGTGGATTGGTAATCAATCTTATGAAGAACAACAAGACTTTGGAATTAGAGTTATTATAGCTTTTGGAGGGACAGTAGAATGATTACCTTAGACGTACAATCAATTTTAAGCTCAATTGGTAACGAAGTGCGCTGGCAAGACATTGTGCAGTTTGAAAAGCTAGATGCTCGCGTAGCAATAGCTAACGATCTTTGTGCAAATATTATTGGTGTAAATGAGGACTATATAGAGTGGTGTCCAAATGATGACCCTCCAAACAGTTTGGAAACTTTGATTTGGTGGTGGGTTGTTCGTCCGGATTTGGGGGCAGCTATAGCTATTGAAGCTCCTCAAGAACTGAAAGAGATTATTGGTAATTACATTTTACAAAACTAAAATTTATGGCAATCTCTTCTTTTAAAATAGATACAAAAACCCTGGACAAATCCCTATGAAAACTCTCAAGGCCAAAAACCTAACTTTGGGCGAGGTGAACCGTTTGTTAGGCTTTCAAGATCGGTACGATGGCTGATTTACAACCTTACTATCCCTAGAACCTTTGACAGAGTTTGAACAGCAGGAACTTACACAAATCCGGAATGACTTTCGTTATTACCTTTCATCCAGTAAAGTATCTGAAGGAGCGATCAAAGCTCTCACCACTTTTCCATTATTGCGATTAGCTGGCTTCTATCGCTACCCAATCCAGATTTCTATAGAAGAGAGTATTGCTGACATTAGCATTGAAGATAAAGACACAATTATTACAGGTATGTTTGATATTCTAGCTGTTAACAAGACAACAGAAACAACTGCGATCGCAAGTTTTTGGATATTAGTAATCGAATCTAAAAATAGTGGTGTTGAGGTTCGCCAAGGATTGCCTGAATTGCTAACTTATGCTTATCAAACTTTGGAATTGCAATCATCGGTTTGGGGACTGGCAACGAATGGACTGCAATATTTGTTGGCGTACCTTAAACAAGGAAATCCACCCACATATCAGTTAATGCCAGAATTGCACCTGATGGAATCTGAACGTTCAATTCAGTTGTTACAAGTTCTGAAAGCTATCTGCAAGCTGCAATCTGCATCGTGAGGGAGGCAGCGATCGCATCCTAATCGGCTTTCTTATGCCAATTACCATCGTCGCCTTTTTCATAGTCGCGCTTGACGGCACTCGAAGCAACTTTAAAAGCAGTTTCTTCCTCTTCATACTCTTTGACTGCATTGTTAAACGCAGCGAGGAAAATCTCTTGAGCGTGCTTGGGTAGGTGAGATTTGACAGACTCGGGTAAATCTTCAATTTGTTGATAAGGCATGGTTGCGCTTCCCCGTCAGGTTATAATATCAACCTGCTTTTTCCGATTGGCAACTTCATGGCTCTAAAGAGGGATTTTTGGACTTAAGATCGGGGAGGAGTTTGGAGCGATCCGTTCGTAGTAGGCGCTTGAGCGCCGTCGATCAAGCGCCTACTACGAACGGTAGCGATCGCGCCTACCGCCACCAAAATCCTTATTGCCCAAACTCTAACCGCGCCTGCTCGACTATTTCAGCCGTCACGACATCTAATCCAGCTTCCCGCGCCAACTGCTCAATCCGCTGGCGAGCTTGAGAACGGACGAAAAAAGGAATATTTTTCAGCTTCGTCTTAGCTTCCGGCGTCCACTCTAAAACACCTGCAAAATCAGAATTACTCATAAAACATCAGCCTTCAACTATTAGCAGTCAACTTGGCTGCGGCAAATCAATTATTTGTCATATTTTACTGCCGTGATGGACAACGGGGAGAAACGGGTTTATTTTAATTGTCTGTTTGTTCAGATCTTGAACCAGTATTCAGCCGAGGCGGAGCCTCTAGCAACTCGTTCCCAGGTTCAACCTGGGAACGAGATCCGGGAGGTTCTACCTCCTTTGAGCCAAGATTTGAGCTTGCCCTAAATTTTAGATCGAGTCCCTTCGTATCCGACTTCTATGGGTGAACTACCCACCGCACAGGCGGATGGGGCTTCCAACTTGATTGAGGAATGCCGCATCTTGGGTTTGCGCCCGCGAGTTGGTCTTACTTCCTCTCGATTGGCGTTAGCCTCCCCCGTCCCAGAGGAGGACAGCATTATGATAGCTTCTGCTCTAATATTCATCGCTGCATTACCGTCTCTATCATGGTGAGTACCGCAACAAGGACAAGTCCACCTCCTAACATCTAGCGGCAACTCAGATATTTGGTAATGACAATTAGAGCAAAGCTTGGAACTGGGGAACCATCGATTTATTTCTATCAACTTCCCTCCACTACGTTCTAATTTGTAGTCCAAGAAATTGACAAAAGTTCCCCAGCCAGTATCAGACCCCCCTCTGTCCCCCCTATTAGGGGGGATGAAAGGGGGGTGATTGCGAACCATGCCGCAAGAAGATTGAGGTTTTCGACTACTACCACCTGATTATTATCAACTATCTTTCTAGATAGCTTGTGTAGGTAGTCTTGGCGGACATTGCTAACCTGTTCGTATACCCTAGCGACAATCTTATTTGCCTTTCGACGACGATTACTACCCTTTTTCTTGCGGGCAGCAATGCGCTGTTTTTTGGCTAATTTCCGTTCATATTTGGCTAAGTGTTTGGGGTTGGGATATTTGTGAACCTTACTGCCATCATAGGCAATAGCAAAATCCTTGATTCCTAAATCAATCCCAATAACCTTACCAACAGTTGTGGATACTGGATAGTCACCCCGCTCCTACAGTTTGTTTCCCATTCCTATAGGCTCAAAAAAAAGGCTCCTGCCTTAAGACAGGAGCCGCAGACTCTTTAGAAGAGAGACGCTTTAATTAAACTGAAACCTTAGTCAAGGTCAGGCATGAATAGCACTGGTTCAGTTTCGCGGTCGATGCCTTTTTCAAAGCCAGCAGCAGCGGCGCGAGCGCGACCGGCGTGCCACAGGTGACCGACTAGGAAGAAGAAGGCTAACACGAAGTGAGAGGTAGCCAACCAAGCACGGGGGTTAACGTAGTTGAAACCGTTAATTTCCGTGATCAGACCGCCCACAGAGTTCAAAGAACCGTTGGGAGCGTGGGTCATGTACTCAGCAGCACGACGAATTTGCCAAGGTTGAACGTCGTTGCGGATCTTGTCGAGGTCAATACCGTTGACACCGCGCAGGGGTTCCAACCAGGGGCCACGGAAATCCCAGAAGCGCATCGTTTCGCCACCAAGGATGATTTCGCCAGTAGGAGAGCGCATCAGGTATTTACCCAGACCAGTGGGGCCTTGAGCAGAACCGACGTTAGCACCCAACTTTTGGTCGCGCACCAAGAAGGTGAACGCTTGAGCTTGGGAAGATTCGGCGTTGGTAGGGCCGTAAAATTCGCTGGGATAAACGGTGTTGTTAAACCAGACGTAGCAAGCGGCGATAAAGCCCATCATAGATAGCGCGCCCAAGCTGTAGGAGAGATAAGCTTCTCCAGACCAGATGAAAGCGCGACGCGCCCAGCCGAAAGGCTTGGTGAGAATGTGCCAAATACCGCCAGAAATGCAGATCAGACCGATCCAAATGTGACCGCCGATCACGTCTTCCATGTTATCGACGCTGACGATCCAGCCGTCGCCGCCGAAGGGAGACTTGGTCAGATAACCGAAGATGGCACCGGGGTTCAAAGTCGGGTTGGTAATGATGCGAACATCACCACCACCGGGTGCCCAGGTATCGTAGACACCGCCAAAGAACATGGCCTTCAGCACCAGCAGCAGGGCACCAAGTCCCAACATAATCAGGTGGAAGCCCAAGATGGTGGTCATCTTGTTCTTGTCTTTCCAGTCGTAACCAAAGAAAGAGGAGTATTCTTCCAGGGTTTCCGGACCGCGAACCGCGTGATAGATACCGCCAAGACCGAGAACGGCAGAAGAAATCAGGTGCAGAACACCGACCACAAAGTAGGGGAAGGTATCGATTACTTCACCGCCAGGACCAACACCCCAACCCAGGGTAGCGAGGTGAGGCAGTAGAATCGTGCCCTGTTCGTACATCGGCTTTTCTGGGATATAGTGGGCGACTTCAAACAAAGTCATCGCACCAGCCCAGAATACAATCAGACCAGCGTGGGCAACGTGGGCACCCAGCAATTTACCGGAGAGATTAATCAGACGAGCGTTACCAGACCACCAGGCGAACCCGGACGATTCTTGGTCCCGATTGCCCATCATTGAAGTATTAGAGAGCGTTACCACGAGGTAATACCTCCTCAGGGAAGATAAAGTTTTCGTGCGGTTGATCCTGAGGCGACATCCAAGCGCGGATGCCCTCATTCAACAAAATGTTTTTCGTGTAGAAGGTTTCAAACTCTGGATCTTCGGCGGCGCGCAATTCTTGCGACACGAAG
>NZ_JBHFNP010000042.1:0-35964 GCF_041929235.1 Microseira sp. BLCC-F43 | reverse complement strand
GGGTTTGTTTTGTGTTGCGGATCTCTTATGCGTCCCGCTACACAAACAAAGCCTTTTAGGCTGTACCTCACTCGTTTGAACTCTGCTGTCAAGGTTCTAAGGGGAGTTTCAAGTTAGTGAATTGTCTTGCGCAAGGGCACTCACTACTAGCAACTCCCCTGAAGAATTTCGCTCGAAGCTTTTAGTAGAGATCTTCTTCTTTGTGGGTCAGAATCGTGCAATCAGATTTGGGATAAGCCACGCAGGTTAAAACGTAGCCAGCTTCAATTTGATCGTCATCCAAGAAAGATTGATCGGATTGGTCAATTTCACCATCTTTAATTTTGCCAGCGCAAGTCGAGCAAGCACCGGCGCGACAAGAGAAAGGCAGGTCGAGTCCTTTTTCTTCCGCTGCGTCGAGAATATACACGTCATCAGCTACTTCAATGGTCTCATCTAGACCTTCGGTTTCATTGATTAACCTGACTTTGTAAGTAGGCATTGGCTCTCCTCTTATGTGTTCTTAACAGCCCTATAAGTTTTCCTTAAGCAGCGGTGTTCGCCCAAATCGATTTCGGCGCTGCGTGCAGGTTTGCTTTACATTCTGATACTAAATGAAAACATCATAGTTTTTATACTTATTTGCCAATTTGGTTGAATGGGATTCGCAATCAATTTTCTTAATTTCATCTTAATTACTTATACTTATGGAAAACAGCTAGCGATAAGGGTTAGGGGAGTTGACTCCTAATTCTGGGGCTAGAGGTACAAATGGGCGTAACAAAAAATAGAGAACATATGGTGTAAAATGATTGGTTTAACTAATTATATTGATGGCAAAATGCCCTTAAAAGTGGGTTTGGTAGGGACTGGATATGCCGCGAAACTAAGGGCCCAAACGTTGCAATCAGATCCCCGCAGCGATCTGGTAGCAATCGCCGGACATACCCCGGAAAAAACCCAGGAATTCGCTCAAACCTACCAAGCTTTGGCGCTAGACTCTTGGCAGGAGTTGGTAGAACGTCCGGATCTAGATTTGGTGGTAATTTGTACAATTAATCGGGATCACGCGGCGATCGCTCGCGCCGCCCTGACGGCGGGTAAGCATGTGGTCGTAGAATATCCCCTCGCCCTGGAACCAAAAGCAGCAGAGGAAGCGATCGCCCTGGCACAAGCCCAGGGTAAACTGTTGCACGTGGAACACATCGAACTGTTGGGGGGAGTCCACCAAGCACTGCGCCAGTCGATCCGGGAAATTGGCACGCCATTTTATGCGCGCTACTGTACGATCAATCCCCAACACCCCGCCCCGCGCAAATGGACTTACAATCCAGTATTATTCGGTTTTCCCCTTAGCGCTGCGCTTTCCCGCTTGCACCGACTCGTCGATCTATTTGGGGAAGTCGTCAGCGCTAGCACTCAAGCGCGTTTTTGGCAAGAAGATCCAGAATTTTACAGCGCCTGTCTTTGTACAACTCGGTTACGTTTCAGTAGCGGTTTAATTGGGGAAGTAATCTACGGTAAGGGAAAAACTTTCTTTCAGGCGGAACGCAAATTTGAAGTCCAAGGCGAACAAGGTACGCTAATATTTGATGGCGAAGAGGGCAAGTTAGTCCGGGGAGAGACAACGGCACCGATCGAAGTGGGAAGTCGGCGGGGTTTGTTTGCTAAGGATACCAAGATGGTACTAGACCATTTACTGGAAGGCACTCCCCTATATGTCACCCCAGCAGAAAGTTTGTATACGCTCAAAGTAGCAGATGCTGCTCGTGAGTCGGCAGAAACGGGTCAAACGGTTTACCTTAAAAATTGATAGAACCCGTACTGAGGACTAAAGTCCTCACTACTAACCTATGAATTTGTTGAAAAAGCCAGATCGTTCGTCTTTTCCTTGGTTTACCGTCGGTATGGCGGGGGTGTTGCTGTTATCATTCGGTTTGCATTTTTGGGGGCTAGATCGATTTAACACTTTGGTGTTTGATGAGGTTTATTACGTTAAGTATGCCAATAACTATTTAACCCGGACGCCTTTTTTTGATGCCCATCCGCCTTTGGGGAAGTATGCGATCGCTCTCGCCATTTGGATCGGCAGTCACTTTCAATCCCCACAAGATGCAGTCAATAATCTAGGGGGCGTGCCTTTTTCTCCCTGGACTTACCGTTGGTTGAATGCCCTCGTGGGTTCGCTGCTGCCTTTTTTGGTGGGTGCGATCGCATATCATATCAGTCACCGTCGCAGTTACGCCCTTATTGCTGCTTTATTCACCACTTTAGATGGTTTATTTCTCGTCGAATCCCGCTATGCTTTAATTAATATTTATCTAGTTTTTTTTGGCTTGTTAGGTCAGTGGTTTTTCCTGCTGGCATTAGAACATCAAGGTCGTTGGCGTTGGGTTTGGTTAGCCCTATCTGGTCTTGGTTTTGGAGCCTGTATTTCAGTTAAGTGGAACGGGTTGGGATTTTTAGTCGGAATTTATCTAATTTGGATTTGTGCCAAGGTAATGCAGTGGATGGGAAGAGACATCAAAAACTCACCCCTTCTTTGCCAAAATTTAACCCTAATTAAATTATATCATTTATTGGCAAATTTGGCTATTCTTCCCGCGATACTTTACTACTTAGTTTGGATTCCCCACTTACAAATAAATACAAAAACGGGATTTTGGGGACTGCACAAACAAATTTTAGGATTTCATCAAGGACTTGGAAGCGGAGCGAGCGTTCATCCTTACTGTTCGAGTTGGTATACTTGGCCTTTAATGCTGCGTCCGATGAGTTATTTTTACGAAACGGCGCGCAATACAACCGAACCCGTTCCATCTTTTGGGCCTCCTTTACCCGCAGGTGCTGGTCAAGTTATTTACGATATTCATGCAATGGGAAATCCATTTTTATGGTGGTTATCAACCGCTGCAATTGTTTTATTGCTAATTGAACTGGCTAGGCACATTTGGTTATTTGCAAGTAGGAATACAGCTCCTTGGATATCTCGTTCCCAGGTTCAACCTGGGAACGATTTCCTAGAGGTTCTGTCTCGGCAGGTTACTCGTGTAATATTGAGAGTCAAGCAGTCACCCAAATTATGGATTGCGCTGTATTTAATGTTGAACTATGCTGCTAACTTTCTTCCTTGGATTAAGGTAACGCGCTGTACGTTTATCTATCTTTATATGCCAGCAGCGATATTTGCATTTTTGACCATTGCATGGCTAGTCGATCGCTGGCTTTATAGTTGCGATATTGAGTTTCGGCTGCTGGGAGTTACGGTGATTTTTATAATTGTATTAGCCTTGGTATTTTGGCTGCCAGTATATTTGGGTTTGCCTTTATCTCCCGCAGCTTTTCAATTGCGAATGTGGCTGCGTTCTTGGTACTAATAACTCAAGTTGTTAGCAAAATCAAACTGGCGGCTAATGGCTAATTGCTCATGGCTAATTGCTCATAGCTAATGTCAGCACGACCTTGCCATCACCTTTGTTTATTTGTAGATTTCTCGTTGGCAAATAAACGATTTTTCAGAGAAACTTTGGTGTTTGCTTGTGTTGGGTTTCATTCTTCAACCCAAGCTAAGTATATTATAAGTGATTAAGCGGAGCTGATATAATGGCTAATGTCAGTAAAAATCCGATCTTAACGTAAGTTGCTAGTTAATAGTTGTGAAATTGGTAATTGGTAATGGGTCATATCATGTCCGTTGAATCACCCGTAATAAAAACCTTCTCTTGTGCGTTGTCTTGTAGGGAACATCAATTGGTTAAAAGTTTTTTGACGCAGCTGTTGGATGTTCCCTACTCCTAATTCAGGGTAATCGACCGGACATAATATCATTGGTAATTTGATTAAAAGGCAGTCTACTCTTGACAATTACCCATTAACCCAGTCAGAAACCCGGTTTCTTCTTCGATTTTTCAGAGAAACCGGGTTTCAATGCCTTGGGATGTAACTAGCAACTTGAGTAAATTAGCAATTAGCAATTAGCAATTAGCACTGTATTATCTGCCCAATTTATTCGGAATGCCTTCGCACCCGCCTGGTATAGTGGCTCTTGTTTTAGTACCGCCCCAGGCGCAACAATAGTAACGCTGTTCTTCTGATAACCGCTGGACGCCTGTGAAGTCGGCGTTTTCTACGACTGCGCCGGTATGCACGCCCGTGGTATAATCGGGAAGTTCGGTGCGACTGCGGGGGGTGGCGGTTTCGGCTTTACCGTAGAAGAAGCGAGTGGCTTTTAAATCTGCGAATGCGAGTTTCGCATCGTAGAGTATTGTACGGGCGAGGTTGGCTTTTACGAGGTCGCATTTAGTCAGATTTGCTCTAACTAGATTGGCGTCGCTTAAATCTGTCCAACGCAGGTCCGTATAAGACATATCGGCACCTGCTAACATTACTCCCAAGTCGATGACGCGAACGCCGTATTCTCGGTCTTCTTCGTATCCGCCATAACCGTTAAAAATTGGGCGTCCTAAAAGTTGGTCGCGCTTGATGGGTGTGAGCAATTTAGACTGGGATAAAAAGCGGATAATTTTGGCTTTTCCTTCTGAGTCTACGCTGCTGAGTAGGGCGGCGGTGCGTCCTTCTGCGATCGCTCTCTCTTGAGGCCAATCTTCTAAAAATCCTTGTTGATCTAATGCTAGATCGGAAACGCCTTGAAAGTATGCGTCGATTGTTTGTTGTTGGGTAATTCTATTTTGCTGGATCGTCAGGTCTTTGGATATAACGTACTGTCGCCACGCAATGTAAACGGCGAGTATGGCGATCAATATTTGCCCTACCGCACCCGTCCATTCTGCCAGAGATCCGACTGCTTCCCAATTAAATTGACTACCCCACCGGATCAGTTGTTTGTAAACTCCAAATATTTTCAGCAATCCCGCGATCGCAAACAATACTCCCACGGTGGCGATTACCAGCGATCGCTCGGTGCTGCTTACTCCATTTAACCAGTTTTCGATCTCAGGCCAAAGCACTCGCAACGAGATCAGCAGCGCTATAATCGACCCCGATGAAGTCAGCCAGAAGTTATTGCTAAATAACCCAAATAGTATGATAGCGATCGCCACCAGGGTTACCAACGCCGCCGCACGAGGCGCAACATAGGAACCTGTGTAACGTTGTTTGACTATAGTTCCCGATTGAATTTCCCTGGATATTTGTCCCTCTTGTTCGTTTGTCGCCATAGTCGCTGTCAAAGATTGACCGTGAGCTACGCTGTCTGTTGTTGCACCATTGTTAGTGGTATCTGCACTTTCTGACGACAATTTTGCTTCTGTGGGGTTAGGGTTGCGAGAATTTGGTTCTGTTGTCATGTTCTAGCTTTCCCAGGCTGTTGCAAAACTAATCCACATTTTAGCTACACTTTACACCACGAACAATTTTTGGCTTTTAGCTAGGGTTTCTATCTGCCAATAAATTGCCTATGGGACGCAATTCAATTTCTATGGCGCTTGTTGCTGTTTTGGCTGTGGTTATTTTAGTTTCGCTTCAGAATGCTTTAAAAATCGAGCTTATATGGGCGCACATTTTTCCATTCTAAATATATAGTATACCAAATCATCAAATTAGTCAAGCGGGTTGAACAAACCCGGTTTTTTAGAAAAACCGGGTTTGTAGCGATCGCTGCACCCGTGGGGTGAGGAAAATCGCAAATATTTGTAATTTTTTTTCCTGTCGAAGCGATCTAGTAGTTTAATATTCGGCAGATATCTATCGGGGGAGGGAAGCCAAATGGAGTCCGGACATTACGAATTCAGCAGTTCGCAAAACGGTCTGATTAAGGATCTGGCGGATAAAATGCGGTTGGTTAGCTTTTTCCTGATTGGTTTGGGTGTTCTTGCTACTATCGGCGGAGTAGCGGCTTTGACAAAAGACGGCTTCGGTAATATTGTCTATGGCACGATTCAAATTATCATTGGTCTCTGGACTCAAAAGGCAGCGTTTTCTTTTCAGCGAATTGTAGATACTCAAGGCAACGATATCGAGAACTTGATGGCGGCATTGGGGGAAATGAGAAAACTTTATACCCTGCAATACTGGCTCTACATTATCGCTTTATTTTTTGTAGCGATCGCACTTGTAGTAGGTATATTCCTTGGCATTGCTTCCGTTAGCAGGTAAGCGATCAAAGTTGTTCTTTTAGATCGGTTTCCCAATCCTTACCCTAAAGAAGAAGTTGCGCCATCGATTCTGGCTACTTCTTCGGAGGATAATTTGACATCAACTGCACGCACCGAGTCTTCAATACTGGAAATTTTACTAGCACCGGGAATAGGCACGATACAAGGTGATTTTGCCATCAACCATGCGAGTACTATACTATATATCGACACGCCTTTTTCTTGAGCGAGTTGAGCGATTTCGGAAATATCTTTTAAAGAACCGACGCGGCGACTTCCACCCAACGGACTCCAAGGCAGAAATGTTAGTTTCTCCCGTTGGCAATACTTTAGCACGCCGTCTAATTCTGGCAGGCGATACCAAGGATTGTACTGATTTTGCACCGAAACAATTTCTACTACATCCCGCGCCCGCTTAATTTGTTCTACGGAAAAGTTAGAGACTCCTACAAACCGGATTAAACCTTCTTCTACTGCTGCTTTTGCAGGTGCGAGGGATGCTTCTATGGAATATTCTGGATCTGGGGCGTGATACTGCCAAACATCGATTGGTTTCTCGCCTCCTAGCGCCTCGAAACTTTCGCGAATTGTCTTTCTTAAATGGTCGGGATTGCCATTGCGCGTCCAAGCACCGTTAGGGCGCATCAAACCACCTTTGGTAGCGACGATGACATTGCTAACATCGCCTTTGTATTGTTGCAGTGCTTTGCGGATCAGTTTTTCATTGTGGTGCTTATCCGACTCATCTTTGCAGTAAGAATCTGCGGTATCGATCAGGGTGACACCAAGGTCGAGGGCGCGATGGATGGTGGCGATCGCTTGTGTTTCCTCTGGTCTGCTGCTGAGGGACATTGGCATTCCACCGAGAGCGATTGCGCTAATATTAACACCCGTATTTCCCAGTTGTTTTGTTTCCATTAGTTATTAGCAATCAGTTGGTTGATTTAACACCAGTATATAAGCTTTATTGCAGTATTTGATATGCGTCATCTTCCCCTAGGAGGATGTCTTTTTCATCATTTTGTTGTTCCTGTAAAGATTTCCAACCTGCTTGCCACATCGAGGGGTCTTTTAGCGCTTTTGCATTGAGCCAAAACCGGACATGGGGGTCGCAGGAAGCCACCATTTCCGCAAATACCATATCGCCTTGATTTTGGCGATTAACTACCTGAAAATGGCGCCATCCCCAAGTTTTTTGCTTTGCCGTCCATTTTGAGCCAACTAGATGGGGAAACTTTTGTTTTTTTGGCATTTTTTCACCTCTAATCTGCCCCAAGATAGTGTGTGCCGCTCGCCAGACAATTTTAGGCTGAGATATGTAGTCACTCCTGGAAATAATTATGACTGGTGAAGCACCCAAACAGCCTGCTTTCAAAGAAAATGTTAATCCACCTACCGGAACCCAGGATATAGTAGACCCCAGAGATCTTGTCCGTACCAGCGGTATCCCGGAAAATCCAGAGGAAGTTATTAGCAATCCTGCTGTTGCGCCGCAAATGCCTGACGACATTCTGAGAGATTTGCGGGGAGATTTGAGTAAAGAAGCGTAATTTGCTAATTGCTAATTGCTAATTGCTAATTGCTAGTTGGCGGCAAAAGCATTTTCCTATTACCGATTGACGCCTGCTGGCGTCTTTTAACAAATGCAAAAAAGCAACAGCAGGCGTCAATTTTAAAGTTTTTTAGCTTTAGAACAAACCCAGGGTCAAGGATTTGTCAATTGGGAAGATAGCACCGATACCCAGCCACAGGGTGACCAGAGTGCCGAATAGAAATACTGCCATTGCAACAGGACGACGGAAAGGATTTTGGAACTTATTGACGCTTTCAATGAAGGGAACGATAATCAGACCCAGGGGTACAGATCCCATTAATACAACGCCCAGCAGTTTGTTTGGAACGGTACGCAGGATTTGAAAAACAGGCCACAGATACCATTCTGGCAGGATTTCCAGTGGCGTTGCGAAGGGATTAGAAGCTTCTCCCACTGGTGCTGGATCGAGAACGGCTAGACCAATTATTAAAGCCATCGACCCCATAATTACAACGGGGAAGATATACAGCAGGTCGTTGGGCCATGCGGGTTCGCCGTAGTAGTTATGACCCATTCCCTTAGCAAGTTTGGCACGTAAGACTGGATCTGCCAAATCTGGTTTTTTGATTGTCGCCATGATTGAGAGTGTTCTCCTTAGAAGTGAGAAAGGTTTGAGGTTTGGTAGAGGCGGGTAATACCTGCCCATCTATGCCACGATCAACAGTTTATTTAAACCCGCCCCCGTCTGCTGACTATTCGCTGTTTTATATCAAGCGCCGTACTTACAACGGACCGGAAATGCCTTGCTTGCGAATCATCAAGAAGTGCAGCAGCATGAACACGGCGATTAGCCAGGGTAAAACAAAGGTGTGGGCGCTGTAGTAGCGGGTCAAGGTTGCTTGACCGACGCTGGAACCGCCGCGCAGCAAGTCTGCCATCAAGGTGCCAACGACTGGAATCGCTTCTGGTACGCCACTGACGATCTTTACCGCCCAGTATCCCAATTGATCCCAAGGCAGGGAGTATCCGGTTACACCAAAAGAAACGGTGATTACTGCTAGGATGACGCCGGTTACCCAAGTCAGTTCGCGGGGCTTTTTGAAGCCTCCGGTTAAATAAACCCGGAAGATGTGCAGAATCATCATCAACACCATCATGCTGGCAGACCAGCGGTGGATCGAGCGAATTAGCCAACCGAAGTTAACTTCGGTCATGATGTACTGCACTGACGAGAAGGCTTCGGTGACGGTTGGCTTGTAGTAGAACGTCATCGCAAATCCAGTTGCGAACTGGACTATAAAGCATACCAGGGTGATGCCGCCCAGGCAGTAAAAGATATTGACGTGGGGTGGAACGTACTTGCTGGTGACGTCATCGGCAAGTGCCTGAATCTCCAAGCGTTCCTCAAACCAATCGTAAACGTTTGCCATAAAGCCAGAATTCCTAAAGGATGTATTGCTGTTGTGGGGTTTCCCGCTTAGAGAAGGCGGTGGGGGTGACGGGTTTCCCGATCCTACCTGTGGACTTCGGAGTCTTCTTGTCCACAGGCGTTAATTCGGAGGTAACCCGTCCTACTCAAAAGTTAGTCAAACTTGTCCGCGATATTAAGCTTGGTTTTAGCTCCTGCTTGGACAATTTTGCCGAATTATAGCCGAAAATCTGACTATAATTCCCTCTCTTAGCTTTCCTGAACTGGTTCCTGACTCTTATTTCTCAGATGCCAATTGCAGATGATGCTGACACAGAGGTGTTGAACGCGCCATTCTACAACTTGTATCAGATAGATGAGACGGGTTGCGTTCGATCTTCTATTAAAAAAAGTAACATAGTCCGCAAGAGGTTTTCCGTTGAATTTACAGATCGCTGGGTTTGCCCCAAGTTGGCAACCCAGGCTGAAATTTGGCAGGATTGGTCAAACTATCTGATTAGTGGCGGTCGAATGAAGTATAAGCTTTGTGACATGCAAAATCGCTTTTTACGGGTTGGGATTTCTGCTATCCTTTCGGTTATTTTGGCTTTGGGCGGGTGGGCATCTCCTGCTGCGGCTTTGAGTGAGGAGCAAAGGCTTTTAGCAGAAGTCTGGCGAATTGTCAATCACTCTTATGTAGATGATACGTTCAACCATCAAAATTGGTGGCATTTGCGGGAGAAGCTGATCAAGCAACCGCTGAACAATCGAGAGCAGACTTATGGGGCGATCGCGAAAATGCTATCGAGCTTAGACGATCCTTTTACACGACACCTGAAACCGGATCAATATCGCAGTTTACAGGTTTCGACTTCTGGAGAACTAACTGGAGTGGGATTGCAAATTGCCTTGGATGAAAAAACAGGCGAATTGCAAGTGATAGCGGCGATTGCGGGTTCTCCAGCGGAACAAGCAGGGATACAACCGCAGGATCGGATCAAAGAAATAGACGGCTTTTCTACAGCGCAACTCACCTTGGATGAAGCTGCTGCCAGGATGCGCGGGCCGCGCGGCACTAGCGTCAGCCTTACTTTAGCACGGGATGGGGAACAGATCACACAAGTGCGTTTGGTGCGCGATCGCATCGCCCTTAACCCAGTCCTCGCCGAACTGCATTCCGAACCTGGAGACGCGAAAGTTGGCTATATTCGCCTCAATCAATTTAGCGCCAACGCTCCCGCCGAGTTAGCCCACGCCGTAGCGCGCCTAGAGCAACAAGGTGCCGATTCATACATTCTCGACCTGCGAAACAATCCCGGTGGTTTGTTGCAGGCAGGAATTGAAATTGCTCGCCTGTGGTTAGATGAAGGTACGATTGTTTACACCGTTAACCGACAAGGCGTAATCGGCAGTTTTGAAGCGAGTGGAGAGGCGCTAACCCGCGATCCTTTGGTGGTGTTAGTTAATCGGGGAACCGCCAGCGCCAGCGAAATTCTTGCCGGTGCTTTGCAAGATAACCATCGCGCTCAATTGGTGGGTGAAAAAACTTTTGGTAAAGGCTTAATCCAGTCTTTATTTGATTTATCAGATGGTTCTGGATTAGCAGTAACAGTTGCCAAGTACGAAACTCCCAAGCACCATGATATTAACAAGTTGGGGATTATGCCCGACCAAGTTGTAAACTTTGAGCCAATTAAGCGAGATCAAATTGGCACAGATGCAGACCGACAATATCAAGCAGCGGTTAAACTGTTGAGGAACCCGTCAATAGTTGCCCATGCTGGGTAGATATTATTTCAGAAACCCGGTTTTTTAGAAAAACCGGGTTTCTGGTTAACCAAGTAAGTTATCCGCTGTAATGAAACTATTGACGAGATCGAGAGGAGAAATATTCATTACTGCGCCTAAATAACCGCCATTAGCGATGCGAATAAAAGTGCCGTCTAATCGACCATTACCGTCGGGATCGAACAGTTGAGGCAGTGCTGATGCTGTATTTGCGATTGTAGTTCCACCGACTGAAGAACCTTGCCTTCTGAATTCATCGGCAGTGACGCTGAAACGTTCTAAAACAATGTCAACCAGGGTGAGTCCGCCGGTGATGCCAATTTGATCGATGCCTTGTTCAAAACCAGCGATTGCATCTGCTTCAAACTTGTTAGTTACAGAGGTATCTCTGCGGAGGACGAAAACATCGGCAGCGCCATCGCGTAGTAGGACGTTGGCATCTCCCAACAACAAATCTTGTCCCAAGTCACCAGATAAGATATCCCTACCGTTACCACCCGATAGAATATCATCATCTTTCCCCCCGCGCAGCGTGTCGTTTCCATCACCTCCTTCCAGATAATCAAGACCTAGATTGCCGCTGAGAATGTCATTTCCGGCATTGCCAAAGAGATCGTCACCATCCTTGCCACCATAAATAATGTCGTTACCGCCGCCGCCGATTAGGGAATCGCTGCCTTGATTGCCAAAGATCAGTTCGCTGTCAGTCGATCCTTTTACGGTATCGTTGCCTTCCAGGGCAAATAAGCCTTCTGGATAAGGGGTGAGGAAGCCCGCATTCAGGGTAAAATTATCCGAGGTTGGATTTAACAGATAGCGAGGGCCATCAGCACCTGCCATAGTGGTATTCTCCTGGAACGTCGCCAAGCAACTTTAGCAGACTTCAGCGCCTGCGCGATCGCATCCTTGCAATCCTACACTGGGATTTTGACGATATTCTTTTTGGGGAACCCAGATATTTATTTTGCGATCTTTTTGTGCGATCGCATAAATATATTCAACGCTGGGGTCATAATTTACACCCACGCGCAAGTTAGAAAAATCATCTTCGCAGATCTCGTAGCCAAACCTAACCACAATTTGAGCCACCAGGCAATCAGCTGTATAACCGTATTCTCCGTGGATTTCTCTTTCTTGCCAAAACTTTTCTAGAAACGGTTTGAGGATGGGCAAGATTTTGTTGGGGCTGCCATTCCTGCTAGCATAAACGATTACCGGATTTCCTTCTACAACGATGTGACAGGGCGTAGGCATTTTTGTTTAATAAACAGGTTTACCGATCCAGGGTACCGCTCTACGATGCACCTGGGGTAGGGTAAAAATACTATTTCTCAAAATTAAATACTCGTTTCCCACCGGAAGAATACCTATTTAACGAACCGCCAAGACGCCAAGAACGCCAAGAAAGAAGAGGGGAGATCTTCAGCGCGCTAAGGGAGTAACGGTAGGAGGAAGAGGCATATGGAAGTGGGAGGCAGTTGTCTCCCACTTGGTTACCAGACTCAGCCGATAACGCAAGTAGGGGCGGGTTTAACCAGAAAAGAAACCGGGTTTCGACCACGATCTATTTCCTGGATCAACAATTTTTCACAGAAACCCGGTTTCTGTCGGTAAAACCCGCCCCTACCAGTTATAACCTTGGGCGTTGCTAATAGGTAATTGCTAATTGTGAGAGCTATATAATATCCTTCTATTAGCCATTAGCCATTAGCCATTAGCTATTAGCCAGCAACTTGAGTTAATAGCGCCTATTGTCTCAAAATCAATCAAGCCGACGCGAGGGATAGTTGCCTTTAATTTCCCTGTTGTAAAATCGTCCTGGAGAATTGGTTGAAAGCAGATCTTCCCAGGTTTCTTCATCCACACCTTCATACTCATAAACCGAGCCGTTTTTAAACTCAATTTGCAATAAGTGGCGGTCTGGATCGTATCCGATAGAATTTGCCATTGTGGAGTGTACTGGTAGCATGGGGATTTCTTCTTGGACTCCCGGTAGTTGGTAAAAGTCAATGGATGCAGCAAGTTCGGGAGAGTCTGACGCTGCAATTTCATTCAGTTGTACGAGTCCTTCATAGGCGGCTTTCGGTGCGGGAATTTCGATTATATCCAGCCGATCGCCCCGGTCGATTGCTATTGCTAAATAATCGTCATTGTGACTGATGGCTAAAATGTTGCTGAGATCGAGTTTGTTGAATTGCATGTAAATGTCTCCTTTAGTTGCTAATTGCTAATTGCTAATGGTTAATTTTTACAATTAGCCATTAGCAATTAGCATTACTTCATTTTGTTTTGATTTTTGGCTTGTTCTAGGGCAATTTCTTTCATGGCTTGGAAGGAACTGAGATTGGAGGATCCTTCGATTGCTTTCACCGCCAAATCTTGTACTTGTTTGAGGGCGGCATCGAGTTGTTTGGATAAATTTTGAATCCGGAAGTTTTGAGAGTCTATTGTTTCTTGAAGCGATTGAATTCGCAATTCGTAGTTGCGCTTGCTGCCTTCGATTTCTTTGGCAAGTAAATCTGCTTTGACTTTGGCTTGACCATAAGCAATAGCTTTGCCTTCTTCTTTGGTACGTTTAATTGCGGCTTCCAAATCTTTTGGCATTGCTTCAACTTTGGTTTTAAGTTCGGAAAATTGCGTTTCTCGTTCGGCGATCGCTTTTTCCCGTTCTGCCCATTGTTTTTCTTGATTTTTCTGGAATTCGTCTAACTCTTGATACAGTCGCTTTTTCTCTTGTTCGTATTCTTCATCTGACAGTTTCCGTTGCAAGGTCAAATCGTAACTGTATTCTTTGGTATCCCGTAGCCTCGTTTTGGCAAGGGTTTCGTTGCGATCTTTAATCAGGCGGCGGTGTTCTTCTTGTTCTTTTTCCCACGCTTTTTTGGCAGTGGTTGTTGCTAGGTTAATTTCATCTGTGCGTTGGCGCAGTTCTTCGTTAAAGGTTTTGGAACTTTCTTCGTATTGTTGGATTAATGTGTCTAGGCTACCGTCGGTTACTTCTAAGCTGTGCAGTGCTTGCAATTCTTGTCGTTCTTCGCTGACTTTTCGCTGTGCTTCTTGGAGTTTAAATGCTTCGAGGACGAGCTTTTCGGACAAGTCGCTGACTGCACCGCCAAAGTTTAGTTGCAGTTGGTTTAACCCGTCAATGATTGATTCCATTTTCTGTTGTTTTGGAACGGGTTTGATGATGACTTCGTTGTTGGTTTTGCCGTTGCCGTTGCGGGGAGTGGTTTGAGTTTCTGGTTTTTGTACGATCTGGGATTCCAATTCTTTCTTTTCTTTCATTAGTTCGTTGTAGGCGGTGAGGATTTCAGCTTTGGTGCTTTTTTCGGTGGGTCGTTTGGTTGCCATAATGATTTGAGATGTTTTGGGTTTGTTGAGAATTTTGTAGGGTTACTCTCTTCCCGCCAGAAGAATTTTTAAATAAACCGCGAAGACGCGAAGGACGCGAAGGAAGAGGAAAGAAGAAGTTGAGATAGTTTTCTGGCGGAATGGGAGTAGGTAGAGGGGAAGTGAAGGGATCTACTCGCCTCGGTCAAATATCTTTTTAATGAACCGCAGAGACGCAGAGGACGCGGAGGGAGGAGGTGGGGAGGGAGTTGGGTTTTTTAGGTGCGATTTGGGGTGTTGCTGAAGGCGCGCATTGCTAGTTCTTGGGCTTGGCGCAATGCGGTTTGGAGTTGGGTGGTGATTTCGGCTATTTGTTCGGTTTGTTTTTGGATTTTGGTGTCTAGGGATTGGATTTGTAGTTCGTATCCTTGTTTGGTGGATTCCCATTCTTTTTCCACCAAGTCTGATTTGATTTTGGCTTCTTGAGCAGCATCTCGAATGCCTTCTTCGCGAGCTTTTTTGATTGCTTCGCCCAGTTCGTTGGGAAATGCTGCTGTTTTGCGTTGGTATTCTTCGAGTAATGTTTGATTTGCTGCCAAAATCTGTTCTCGTTCTGTCCAGTTTTTCTGTTTGGTTTGGTTTGTTTCTTGGATGTCTCGTTCGATTTGGCGTTTGGTTTCTTCATATTCGTCTCTGGCAATTTTCCGCGATCGCTCGGTGTTGTATTCGTAGTCTTCTTCGTGTTTTGTGCGATCGCTTTGTTGCAGTTCGTTGGTTTCGTTGGTGGTGAGGTCGAATTCTTCTTGTTCTCGTTGCCAGATTTTGCGGGTTTCGGCGGTTTCTTTGGCTAGGATTTCGCGATCGCTTGCGGATCGTTGTTCGAGTAAGCGCAGGTTTTCTTGATGTTCTTGGGTTAATAAATAAAGGGCATCGGCGACGACGCGGGTTTGCTGGAGTTCTTGCAGGTGTTGGTTTTCGGTTGCGATCGCGCGTTTGAGGTCATCCAATTTTGTGGTTTCTGTGGTCAACCGCGTCGAAAGTCCGGTAACAATGTTGCCAAATTCGAGTTGCAGATCTGCCAATCCCCGGACGATGCTATCTGCTGTGTATTGGGAAACTGTTTCTAATACGGTGCGGTTTTTCTCTTTTTCGGCTTCTTCTTCTTTGGTAGCGACGCGGGATGCAACTTTGCGCCGTTCTGCCAAGATCTGTTCAAATGCTTCGAGAATCTTCGCCTTGCTGTCTTTGGCGGCAAACTGGTTCATAATCTACCTTTTGCTGCTAGAGTGGTATTAGGATGCAAACTGTAGTTTGCATTTCATGGTTACTACTCTAACACGGGTTGTCTGCCTATGCAATACCTAGCGACAAATTTTGTAAACTCCAGTTATCAAAGGGCTTCTGGAGTTGTGGGGTGGGTAGAATGCCCGCCCAGACACAATTGCAGGCGAGGTGCCTGCCCTACAAGAGGAGAAGACAGACTAAGTTATGGATGAATTTGGCAACACAGTTCGCTTGCGCCGACGGCAGGAAAAACTCAGCCAGCAAGAACTGGCGGATAAAGTCGGCATCTCGCGCAACTACCTATCCCAAATCGAACGGGGACAAGCTACTAACCTGTCTTGGCAGGTGATGGAAAAATTGACCTCGGTTTTGGGACTTAAAGGCGATGCGACGGGAATAATAGAAGAGATGGCAGATATTCCCCCCAGCTTGGCGGAATTTGCTACTGCTGCTGGGCTACCTTCCGATGACGTGCAGATGCTGGCTCGATTAAAATACCGAGGACAGCAACCGACAACGCCGGAGAAATGGGAACTGCTCTACAACGTGATTAAAATGACCGTTGGGAAATGATTTGTGTGTGAGGCAAATTCGGCTACTCAACCCTACCGCCATCCGGGACAAGTGTTTTTGTCCCAACACGGCGCGCTCAAGTGTGAAGATGATGTGTTTCGCTATGTGGAATTTTTGCGCTCTGAGTCGGGGTTGGGTGATGCGCCTCCCATCGATCTGTCGTGCATCTACCAATGCTTTGGGATTCCGACGCCCCTACGCGCGCCGTTGGACGAACAGCAAGGCATTTTGGTGGACAGCCGCACGGGGATTATTTTAATTAAAGAGAATGACCCCCTCGTGCGGCAGCGCTTCACCGAGGGACACGAGTTGATGGAATTGCTATTCGATGCCCACGATCAAGTCAGGGTGGGCGGTTTGTTTCCGAGTTGGAGTGGCGATCGCAAAGAGCGATTGTGCGACCAGGGTGCCGCAGATTTACTGATGCCAGAGTCTTCTTTTGTACCTCTGTTACTAGATTTGGGAATTACTTTAGCTGCGGGGCGGAATCTGGCAACGATTTATCAAACTTCGCTGTTAGCCACTCTAGTAAGAATGATGCAGCATGGGAAAGGGAATTACGCCCTGGTAATGTGGCACTGTGCGTTGAAGCCAAGGGAAGTGAGAGGGTTGTCAAAATTAGTACCTCAACCTGAAAAGAAGTTGCGGGTATGGTGGCGAACTCAGACGAAAGATTGGACAGGGGGTTTTATTCCCAAAGATAAATCGATTCCCCACGACTCGCCGATTTCTTATGCTTATGTGACTGGGCAACCTTATAGTGGCAAGGAAACGATTCATTTAGGTTGGGGTTTAATTAATTGCTGGGTAGAAGCAATGCCGATACAAGTAGGAGAGAAATATTGCGTCTTGTCTTTATTACACTTGTGCTAATTGGTAATGGGTAATTGGTAATGGGTAATGGGTAATAGGTAGTAGAAAAAAACTCACAGAGTTGTTGCGTAGGGGCACGGCATCATAGATGTCTCGGACAAACAAATAACGTTGATCTTGCCGTGCCCCGGCTGCTGATTATGGGTAATCTAGCGGACATGATATTAATCACCAATCACCAATTACCCATTAGCAATTAGCCATTAGCAAAGTTCAATTTCTCCTGACTATAGCAAAGGCGAAATCTCGTCCTAAACCGTGAACTAGCGCAAGTTTAATCCACAGCATCCCATAGGGTTCTAAAAGTCTGGCTGTAGAGAGTTTACCCGCATCTATTGTTTCAAAACCAACATCTTCAGTCAGTTTAATCACAGTAAGTTTGCTTTCTTCGTCATCGCCGCAGACAAACATCACCGCTTTGCGACCTTCTAACACCGGGTCAGCCATGATACCAAATCCGGTTTGGTTGAATACTTTATAAACTTTTGCACCTTTTGCCCATTCTGCAACTTGTTCGCCGCCAGAAGTTGTAAACCCGATTGATAAACCTGAAAAATCTTCGGTGAGGGGGTTTGTGCAGTCGATTAATATTTTATTGGTCAGATCGCCGCAAGATGCGATCGCTGCTTGAGTTGTCTGCCAAGGTGTTGTTAGAATGATAACTTCTGATTCAGCGCAGGCGGCTTGATTGCTGCTGGCTGTGGCATTATTGGGGATGGAGGCGAGGAGATTTTGCACTTTTTCGCTTTGCGGATCTCTGACGCCAAAAATAATCTCGTGTCCTTTTTGAGCAAGGCTACGTCCGAGGGTTCCGCCTACATTTCCTGCACCAATGACTGCGATTTTCATTTGCTATTTCTCCCGCAATGGTTGCTTGAAGGATAATTCTCTAGCGAAATTGTCGTAAAATTAAACTGTCTAAGTAAAGGTATCGGGTGAAATCTAACTCATGACAGTTGAATCTACATCTGGTACATTACCAGCTTTTGCGGCGACTTTGACAGAAGCAGCATCTGCGTTTCGAGGATCGACGCAAGTGCGTCCAAAAGCCGCAGATGTAGTCAGTGCGTTGTTAGAAGCGGAAAAAGCAGCCAAACAGCAAAAATTAACTTATCCGCTTGGATCTCTGTTAGGAAATTGGCGGCTTTGTTTTGTGACGACTGCAAAAGTTAAGGAACAATCTGGTATTGTTCGAGGTCGCGGCTGGTATCTGCCTAAGATTTTCATTAAAGCGCATATTTCTTTTAGTCAGCCAGTAGAAATGTCGGGTGAAAATCCAGGTGCAGCAGCAATAGGAAATCAGCTTGAAGTAGGAGCATTTACGTTAAAGCTAACCGGGCCAGCGCTGTATTTAGGTAAGAAAAATATTCTGGCTTTTGATTTTTACCAAATGCAGTTAAGCTTGTTTAATCGCGCTATTTACAGTGGCAATTTTCGGAAAGGTCAAGGACAAGAGAAAGATTTTTATCAGCAATCGATTGGGGAACTCGCTTTCTTTTCTTTCTTTATTGTCGCAGAAGATTTTATTGCCGCTCGCGGTAGAGGGGGTGGATTGGCTCTTTGGATTCGGGATAATTAAACGATCCCCCCTAGCCCCCCTTGCCAAGGGGGGACATGAATTTCAAAGTCCCCCTTTTTAAGGGGGATTTAGGGGTATCTCCTTTCAATGTTTTTAAATCAAACTATGAGCTATCTAACAACTGATGTCGTGATTATTGGTAGTGGAATTGGTGGGTTGAGTTGTGCTGCTCTTTTAGCACGTTATGGTTTTAATATTACCGTCTGCGAAAGTCATTCTATCCCTGGCGGTGCGGCTCATGCTTTTGAGCGCAATGGGTTTAAATTTGATTCCGGGCCATCGCTTTATTCGGGATTATCTTATAGTCCTTCTCCCAATCCTTTGCGGCAAGTTTTAGATGCAATTGGTGAAGAATTGCCTTGCGTTAATTACGATACTTGGGGTTGTTGTTTGCCGGAAGGGGATTTTGATACATCCGTCGGTGCAGATCAATTTTGTGATGTGCTGATGCGATTTCGGGGCGAGGATGCTGTGAGGGAATGGCGCGAACTTCAGCGGGTGATGGAACCGTTTGCGAAGGCTGCGATCGCTCTCCCCCCCGCTGCGTTACGCTTAGACTTGGGCGCTGTTTTCACTATCGGTCGTTTCCTCCCATCTTTATTCCCACATGCAACTAATGTTGCTAAATTAACTGGGCCTTTTAGTAACATCATGAACGGCGTTATTAAAGACCCATTTATCAAAAATTGGCTGAACTTACTCTGTTTTCTCTTATCTGGATTACCCGCAGATGGAACCAGCGCTGCCGAGGTTGCATTTATGTTTGCCGATTGGTATCGACCGGGCGTTATGTTGGATTATCCCATCGGCGGAAGTGGCGCTTTAGTCGATGCATTAGTAAGGGGATTAACAAAATACGGCGGTCAATTGATATTAAACGCTCACGTCGAACAAGTGTTAGTAGAAAATAACCAAGCCGTCGGGGTACGTTTGCGGAATGGGAAAGAAATCCGCGCCAAAAAAGCAGTAATATCGAATGCTTCTGTCTGGGATACGCTCAAATTGTTGCCAGAAGCATCAATCCCAAAACAGTATCGCCAACGGCAACAAGCAACGCCTGAATGCGATAGTTTCATGCACCTGCATTTAGGCATCGACGCCCAAGGAATTAGACCCGATTTAGCTTGTCACTATATCGTTGTAAATGACTGGTATAAGGGGGTTACAGCGCCTCAGAATGTGGTTCTAATCTCAATTCCTTCTGTTTTAGACTTATCTTTAGCACCACCAGGAAAGCACGTTATACACGCTTACACGCCAGGAAACGAACCCTACGATTTTTGGCAAGGGATGGATCGCAAAAGTGAAGTGTATGCTAAACAAAAGCAGGAACGCGCAGAAGTGATGTGGAAAGCGATAGAGAGAGTTATTCCAGATATTCGCTCTCGTTGCGAAGTGACGCTAGTAGGAACCCCGTTAACTCACGAGAGGTTTTTACGCCGTCACCGGGGTTCATATGGGCCAGCAATTCGCGCGGGAGAAGCTTTTTTTCCGGGTTCTAATACACCGCTTGCCGGACTTTTCTGCTGTGGAGATTCGACTTTTCCGGGGATTGGTTTACCCGCAGTTGCTGCTAGTGGAATGATTGCTGCGAATACGCTTGCACCTGTACAGAAACATTGGGAAATGTTGCAAGAGATTGGCTGCTAAATTGGTGATAGAAAAAGAAGGAAAAAGCGAACCATGAGCTAAAGTGAATGTACTAGCGATCGCTGTAGTGATATCTAGCCTGTAAAAACTCAATTCTATCTTCACTGACCAGGTAAACAATCCGGTCGGTTTGTGTCAGTCGGCGCGACCATACGTCAGCATCCTGATACTTCAATCGTTCTGGTTTGCCCGTTCCTTCAAACGGATTGCGCCTAATATCTTCAACTATAGATAACAGACGGAGTGCAGTTTTTCTATTGGTTTCTACCCAAAATGTAAGGTCTTCAAGAAATCTAACATCAAAAACTAGAGCGCGTTTTGAACTCTCTCCTTGACCAGATTCAGATTGAGGAATATCTTGGGATTCTGGATTTTCGGACATAGACTTTTTATACTTCCTCGACCAGTCCAAAATTTTGACGCAAATCGTCTAGAGTTTGAGGTTTATTCGTCCGTTTTTTGGCACGTTGTAGAGCATCTAAAAGACGGATTGCATTTTCCTGAGACTGAAACAGATAAATTGTCTCAATCATTCTATTTAGCTCTTCTGTAGGAATGACAGATACGCTTTCATAGCCTTCACGAGTCACAACTACAGGTTCGCGGGTGGAGATGACTTCATCATAAATTTGGTCAAAATTTTTACAGGCTTGATTATAGGTTGTTTGAATCAGCATTTTTGGTTCCTTAGTCTATTATTTTAATGCTATCGCATCTTCGCTTAACCTGCGCGATCGCTCGCTGTCTTGAGGTGCGCTCCAGTTAAACAGATTCGCTTTGACGAGGATCTTCGCTAGGTGGATGCCAACCTCCCTGCACCCAATATCGACGAACATTCCGAATAGAATCATCCTCATCGTAGCGTTGATCGTTGAGGTCAAGACGAGTACAAGTGGCTCTACCTATTGGTGTTGTTCCTCTAATATTCAACCCATCTGCTGTCCAGTTAAAATGTTCCGACCATTCTTGAGTCCGAGGATTAAATAACGAGACTTCTTGCTGGGTTTCTGGGTCGATTCCCGTAGTAAAATTGTATCGACGACCATTGCATCGACTACAAGCCAAGGCAAGATTTTCGGGTTCATCCGAACCCTCTAAGGACTGGGGAATTATATGGTCTATAGTAAAGCGATCTGGACTTAGGTATTCTGGGGAGTGGCAGTATTCGCAGAGGTATCTGGCTCTTCTTCTAACCAGTTGTCGGGATTGATTGGACACCATTTGGCTTGTGTAGAAAGTTGCGCGTTAATAAAGGTAAAAATTCTTTCTAATTCAGCGATTCCAGCATATTCAGCATCTTCTTCTGGAGTTAGTAAACCGGCTTTTTTTATTTCTAAAAGTTCTTCAATCCGAGATTGTAACTCATCAGTAAATTGAAAAAGATGAATATTTCCAAATTCTACCATTTTAATGCCAGAATTTATTAAGGAAGAGGGTTTAACCATTAATTGAGTATTCATAGTTTTATTTCTGCGATTAAATTCTGTTGATTGCTAATTTGATTGTACAGAGTTTTAGAAGCGATCGCATCAAGCCAACTAACTCACACGGGCTTTTTGCGCGATCGCTCTCCCATTCGTCTCATTTTCATTCCGCTATATCCGCTGAAGATACTGATACTTTTCATCTTTGATGCAGTCTAACAATTATATGAGTTTTTTTAGCCGATAAATTCTCTCTTCTTTGATTAAAGATTCACCCAATTGATTCAGAATTTCTTTAGTTTCGTTAACGATAGAATCATTGAAAAATTCAATCAGCTTTTTCCGATTAACTTTACCTAACTTTACTAGCGGCAAAGTTTCTTTTTCCCCATCAATCAAAATTTTTTTGGGCTTTTCTTCGCCAATTTTTGCAAACTCAGACCGAGCCAACCATTCTAAGAAATTTTCGGCGACTTCTACATGATAGGATGATTGATCGTTGTTAATATAAAAGCTAATATCTAACATAAGTTTATTGTATTACTAAGTTTTTGATATCTCTGTGAAGGGGAATTTTATCTATTATTTTATCTTCAGCACTCATGGTTTAAAATTATTTTAATTTTTTCAACATTTATTGTGGTTGTTCCAGAATCTTGAAAATAGCTTCGCGGCTAACTGGCTCGGTATTTTCGCCTTCTTCTATTGCTTTTTCTAAGGCAATATCTTCGATGATTTCTGCTAATAAATCGTAAACTACTTCTTTTCGCTCTTGGAGAAGTTCAACAATTGCAGTTTTTAGCAGTTCTTTGAGTTTGCTTTCGTCTATGGTAATTTCAGCCATAAAGCCTCCAGAGGAGTTTAGTTTAATAGTAACATGCTCTTTGTTTCAGATCAGCTATTATTGTGACATAATAAACTTCAAAGACTATGACGGAAAAAAGAAAAGTTATGAAACGGACTTTTACTGCAAGCGTATGGCAAGAAGGTAGTTGGTTTGTGGCGCAGTGCGTAGAGGTTGATATTGCCAGTCAAGGGGAAACTGAAGCAGAGGCATTAGCTAATCTCAGTGAAGCTTTGTCACTGCATTTTGAACCACCATTAGCCACGATAACCCCTCAAATGAGGACGTTGGTGGTAGAAATCGTATAATATTATTGATGATGCCAACCTTGATAAAATACTGGATAGGGCAATTCTTGGGCGCAGTGCCAGATGACTTTGTAGCAGTTTTTGAAGAGGTCATAATTGGTTTCATAGATTTGATCGGATAGGCAGGGCTGTAAATATGAAAAAACTGATGGCATTTTGTCTTTTTGCAAAATTTACCCCAACTTGTAGGTGGCGATCTCACGGATATTCTCATATTTAGTGGTTGCTAAAAGTCGGAATAAAGGCGCGATCGCATCTGGATTTCCCTTGCCTATTTCCCGTAAACTGTTGGCGACTCTAAAACGGATATTCTCATCGTCAGTCTTTTCTAAAAGTTCTACTAACGCATTAATCGCCTGGGAATTTCCTGGGTCAATTTTTTCCAACTTGTCGGCGACATACCAATGCCGGACTAACGCCATAGCCTGGGTATTTCCTGAGTCAATTGTCTCCAAATTGTCGGCAGTTATCAAACGGATATCATCTTCAGTGTTTTCTAAAAGTTTTTCTACTGCCTTAATCGCCTGGGGATTTCCTGGGTCTATTTTTCCCAAACTCTCGGCTGCTCTAATACAGATATCACGATCTTCAGTTGTTTTTAAAAGTTTGACTAGGATGTCCTTCGCATCAGTATTTCCTGGAGCAATTTTCTGCAAGCTGTCAGTGGCAGTAATACGAAGATACCCAGATTCAGGGTTGCCTATAATTTCTACTAACGCCTTAATCGCACGGTCATTTACTGGGTCAATTTTACCCAAATTCTCGGCTGCTCTAATACGAATATCCAAATATTTAGTGGTGTCTATAATTACGCTTAACGCCGCGAGCGCATCGCTATTTCCCTGGGCAATTTTCCCCAAAGTGTCGGCAACAATACTATGGACACGATCGTGTTCATTTGTTTTTAAAATTTGAACTAACCCTGCGATCGCATCGCTATTTCCCTGGGCAATTTTCCCTAAAATATCAGCGGCTATTATAGGGATATTAGAAGATTTCAAGCCGCCCATAATTCGGAATGAGGCCGCCATAGCCTGTGGATTTTCTTGGGCAATTTCCGCCAAACTGTCGGCGGTACTCTTACTGAACAAACCATTTTCAGTCGTTTTTAAAAGTTCGACTAGCGCATCAATCGCATCGGGATTTCCTGGGTCTATTTTTCCCAAACTCTCGGCGGCCTGCCAGCGTATATCCCAATATTCAGTGGTTTTTAAGATTTGAACTAGCTCCTCCTTCGCCTCCGGATTTCCTGGGTATAATGTACCCAAAATATCGGCGGCTCTCCAACGAATAAAGTCATGTTTAGTGGAGTCTAAAAGTTTGACTAGCGCCTGCTTAGACTCGGTATTTCCTGGGTATAATGTACCCAAAATATCGGCGGCTCTCCAACGAATATCGTCAGATTCAGTGGAATCTAAAAGTTTGACTAGCGCTTTCTTAGCATTGGGATTTTCCTGGGCAATTTCGCCCAAAATGTAGGCGCATTTTCTACGAATATCCTGATTTATATATTTTCTAAGAATATCCTGATTTTTATTGCTTTTTAAAAGTTCGAGCGATCGCTCAATCGCATAATAATTTCCCTGGGCAATTTTCCCTAAACTATAGGCGGCTGCCCTACGAATATTATCTTCTGTGTTGGTTTCTAAGACATGGAGTAACGCCGCGATCGCATCGGGATTTCCCGTGCCTATTTTCCCCAAAATGTGGGCAGTTATCCAACGTGTATACAAATATTGAGTATCTGTTAAAATT
Organism: Microseira sp. BLCC-F43; assembly: GCF_041929235.1. NCBI lineage: Bacteria > Bacillati > Cyanobacteriota > Cyanophyceae > Aerosakkonematales > Aerosakkonemataceae > Microseira > Microseira sp. BLCC-F43. The sequence goes on along the minus strand of NZ_JBHFNP010000042.1, from coordinate 11,522 downwards.
CTGACATGAGTATCTGTTAAAAATCTGACAAATGCCGCGATCGCATCGAGATTTCCTGGGTCAATTTTTCCCAAAATGTGGGCTGCTGGCCCACAGATATTCTCATCTTCATTAGTTCGTATTAAGCCAGTTAATTTTTCAATAGCTATCTCGCTTTTAGTTTGTAACAGTGCTGCCCTTGCTCCCTCTACAATCGGCTCTAAATATGGCACCCAAACCTGTTTTTCTTCATTGAAATCACCAAAACCAAATTTAACAATTTGCTTGAGAATTTTAGTAGCGATGCTACATTTTTTAAACTCTGCTATCCCAACAGCTGCCAAAAAATACGCTCGATACCTGTAAAATTTCTTGCAGCCATCATCAAACTCTACCAATGCCTTAATAAACTCTTCCTTCTGATCGCTTTCTACATCCTCACGCCCCAACCACAGCAATATTACCTCTTTCCACTGCGACTCAAAAATGCGGTATTTATCTGCAACGGGTTTATCTTGATGTTGACGGGGCAGGAAAAAGTCCCAATCATCAATCGCAGTCGCGGCGAAATATTCCTGAAACGTGGGGTGGTAGAAAGCGTAGACAGATTTAAGGGGGTTTTTTGCATCTACTCCCACTTGATTCAGCCAGCCGACTTTGAGCGCCAATTGAAATAGAGAACCCTCACCCAATAAAGCTTTAACAAGATCCATTCGCAAACAAAATCGGTTCTCTTGCTGATCAATTGCTTCTTTTGCTAACTCTCCCAGCTTGGCATTTAGTTGCTTCCTCTCTTCAGAGGTTGTAGGAAATTCCTCTTCTTTCCACCTGTAAACTTCCTCTACATAATGCTGGTAAAGTTCTGCCTTGGTATCGGGTAACTTGCCATCTAGCAAATGCCAAATCGAACACAACAGCATTAACCGCAGGGGATTTCTCACCAAATCTTTAATTCGTTCTTTTCCGGGTTGATTTAATGCCTCTTGCAACTGAACCCCTAGTTCGGGGTCACTTTTTTGAAAACCATTATGAATAAACTGCTTGACTTTCTCTTCGCTAAACCACAACGTGCGATAGGTTTGAAAGCCATTGAGAGCATAAGGATTTGCTTCCCAAACATTCAGCCGACAAGTCAGCATCACAGGCAAATGCTGACTCCAAGCTGGTATCCATTTATCAACAAATGTGAGAGGATTACCCGACGCAGCCATCTCATCCACGCCATCCAACAGCAGCCATACCTTCCCAGCAGTTAACTGTTTTTCAAAATTAGCTCTGATTTCCGGCGTGACACTAAATATCACATCTTCCAGCCAACGATTTAGGAGATATTCTTTTAACTGTGGCGCTGGGTTTGGCAAATTTCCCAAAGGTATCCAAATCGGCAAATAATCTGTATTTTCCAATAACCAGAAAGCAATTCTTTGCAGGAGTGTGGTTTTACCCGCACCCGCTTCTCCAATTACTGCAATTTTATTGCTTTGATTGGATTTCAGGAGTTTGGCAAGAAATTCTTGGTACTCCAGTTTCTCGGTTTCTTCGTAGTCTGGCAGATAAAACCGGGATTTTTCAGGACGATCGTCCCCACTCCGTTTGTCTGGCTTTTTGCGTTCTACTAATGCCAAATCTACATCAATATCGTCGAGATTAAATACCATCGCCTTAGCAAGCATCAGCCGATTGGTCGTCAGTTGCTTTTGTTTTTCCAAGCGATCGCGGCAAATCTCGCGCCAGTCTATCGGCGTTTCTGTTGTGGCAGATGATAAGGCAGAATCAGAGTTTTGAACAGGCAGCCATTGAGAATACTTAGTTTCCAGCCATTTCTGTAAAGGTTTGGATTTGTTGTTTTTTGGCTTTAGTTCAATGCCATTCTTCTGAGAAAATTTACCATATATCTCGGACATCCGCTTTTTATGATTTGCCAGCGCATCTTCCATCAGCGGCAGTTGGGCAGCAATTTCTTTTAACTTTAACTTTTTGTCAATATTCTGTCTATCAAATTGTAATAAAAAAGATTCAGTTTCAGCATCAGTCAACTGATTGTCGCGGGACATTATTTTTAGAAAATCATCCCAGTGCCGCCACGATTCCATAGTTAATCTGTTCAGCAAGATATTTTAATTATACACGCGCTGACTGGAGAGATTGGTAGGGGCACGGCATTCAACGATCTTCGGGTTAGCGTCAAAACTGACTGATGCCGTGCCCCTACGCATGGTTAAGGCGATCCGTCTACTTCAAAGATTGCCAAGTAGAAGAATATTTCTACTTGGTTCTACTTCAAGTGGAAATTGTTGGGAACTGACTTGCTTATTCGGGCGATTTTAAATTGGATTAACAACCAATTGAAGGCTTTATGCAGCAGAAGTATAAGCAGGTTCCCAACATGAAAAACAACAGCCAAAGCAACCAACAAAAGTTCATCCGCCAAGCGATCGCTTGTGCATTTATCTTGCTAGGTATATTCAGCGGCGTAGAAGGCACTCGCGATATGCTTTCAGGTAAACCCACCCTTGATGGTATCCAAGGGATAGCCCAGGGCATTGAGTTAATCCACAAAGCTTGTCGTATCCGAAAGAGTCTTGAGGAGAGCGATCGCACCTAAAATCCATCATATAAATGCCCCGACGATTGAAATCGCGGCTACACAAACAAAACCCGCCTTCGCGGGTTAAGAAAGTCCGCGTAGGCGGACTTCGTTTGTATAGCCCCAGGTTTCAACCTGGGGGCTGGGGGCATTTTGTGGCTATCAATTATTGGCGATCGCATCCCCACCCGTTCCTAGCTTCCCATATCAGCTTAGAATAGGTTTCCGACGGGCGATCGCTTAAATGATCCTCGACAAATCTGTCGCTTCCGGCGCTAAAATCCAGACTAAAAAGACCGAAACGCGGCGTATAAGACCCCCATTCATAATTATCAGTCAGCGACCAATGCATATAACCAATCATCGGTACGCCTTCATTTTGCAATCTTTGTATTTGTTCAATATGCGCCCTGATAAATTCGCTGCGCCTCAGTTGATCTCGACGGTGAGTTGCAATGCTATTATCTGGTTTTCGACGCAAAGCCATGCCATTTTCGGCAATTAAAATTGGATAGCCCAATGTTTGCGCGTAGTATTGACAAAAAAAGTGCAATCCTTCTGGTAAACTACGCCAATCCCACCATTTACTCGTAATTCCACTCATCAACCAACCGCGAAAATCTTTGTTTTCAAACTCAAAATCTGAAAACACTGGTAGGCGGAATATATGCGCGATGAACGGGTCATAATAATCGATAGCAAGGTAATCGAAAACATCTACCCGAGGAGATATTTCTAACTCATGCAAGTAAATATCCAAATGTTTAACATCAAAATTGCGATGACCCCAGGAATTAGCAGCTTTGTGAACCAGTTGTCCGAGTCGATAAGGCAGGTTGCGCCGAAAAGGTATATTCGCATTGCGAAGTGCATCATCTAAATGTTTGGCATTGCTGTATGCGTATTCTGGCAAATCTTTAGCCTTGATTTGTTGTCGTTTTAGAGTCAACAAATCCCAGATGGCTTTTTCTGACCAATATAAATCGCTACAGTAAGTATTTAGCGTCACTTGGGGACTTGTCCAACCTTCTGCTTCATAGATGTCGTGAATGCAATTATAAGCGCGGACGTGGGCGGCTAAAAGATGGTTATAAGCGGGGAAAAGTGACCAAATTCCTCCCTCCGATCCGGCTGGAAATTGACCGCTGATATAGGTATTGGAAACTAAAATATTGGGTTCGTTAATTGTGATATACCAGCCGATGGGTGGGAGTTGGTAATCATCGATTAAACGACGATTGATATGGGTTACCGTGACGCGGACATATTCAATAAAACAATCGATAGTGTCTTTTGATAGCCATGCATCCATTCCCAACCAAGCGGGATGGGTAAAATGATGCAGCGTGACAATCGGTTCTAATCCAGAACGACGACAAGCAGCAATCATGGCGGCGTAGTTGTCTAACGCTGCGATATCAAATGCAGGGGCGGGGGCTGGGTTAATATCGGTAGAAGGTTGAATTCTTGCCCATTCTATTCCTAAGCGAAAGGCATTTAATCCCAACTTTTGGCAAGTTTGAAAATCGTCTTCGTAGCGATGCCAAAATTCTGCCGCAGTTCCGGTTTGCATCACTTTTCCCTGCTGTTCCCAAAGCGACCAATTATTTTGAGGTTGTCCTGTACCGTTGTAACCTCCTTCACTTTGGTAACCTGATGTAGCGACTCCCCAGAGGAAATCTTGGCTGGATGATGTTTGAGTATTGTGCATGGTTCTTGGGTGCGGTGAAAGCAATTTCTACATTTTTAGGTAAAGACACACAGATGTGTGCCTCTACTAAGATAGATTTCCCCGATGAGTGCGATCGCCACCACAAAGGATGAAAAGTATGAAAATATTTCTGTTAGCTGGAGGCGGAGCCTCCGGTGGACGTTCCCAGGTGGAACCTGGGAACGAGATAACGAGAGAATATTTCTATCCCTAGTATGGGGTAGGGCAGGTAAGGATTGGTTATATGTGACCAATTAGCCATTACCAATTACCCATTACCAATTACCCATTACCGAATATGCGATCGCCAATCCTTCAGAATAAATTCAGCAATGTTCAAAGCAGCACGAGGTTTGCCTAATTCCAATGCAGCTTGACGCATTTGCGTCAGACGATCTGGACGTTTTAAAAGGTACTGTACTGCTGGGGCGACCATTTCCATTAATCGCAATTGTACGCCTGCGCCTGCGGCTGCGATCGCATCTGCATTTTGTTCTTCCTGTCCGGGCAACGGATCGACAATAATTGTCGGCGTTCCTCGTGCTAAAATCTCGCTGGTAATCAGTCCTCCTGCTTTGGTAATAATTAGATCCCTCGCTACAATCAAATCATCTACATAATCTATTGGCCCTAATTTCCGCAATTTGACTTGCGAACTATCGGTTAAATCTTCTATCGCTTCCAACAAATCTTCATTTCGTCCCGGCGCAATGACTAACATTAAAGGACTCGGACTTTCTAGCAGCGATGAAATCATCGCACGCACCCGCCTAGTGTTGAGTCCGCCGCCAAATAGCGTCACTAAGGGTATATTTTGTGGTAGGTTGTGACGCGATCGCATTTCCTCTTTCGATTTTGGTTCAAGTACTTCCAATTTGATCGGAATTCCCGTTACTTGCAGAATTGCCGGATCGACGCCTCTTTGTTTTAACATATTGGCGCTCAAATCGTTGGCTAAAAAATAGCCATCTATACCGTAATTCAACCAAGTACTGTGGGCAACTAAATCTGTAACAACGACATATTGTGGCTTACTCGTTTGATCTTCTGGTTCTAACAATTGTAACAAGCGAGTGGGAATTTGTTGTACGCAAACGATCACATCCGGATCCCTTTCTCGCAGCAATTTTCCCAAGCGCTGGAAGAAAGGCGCTTCCAGTTTTGCCCAAGTTAGATTGCTATCGAGGGATTTTTCTAAATCCTCAATATCGCTGCCTTCGTAAACAGCTTTGTATAGTTGGGGAAATTTTTCGCTAGATTCTTTATAAGCTTGAACAACCGCATTGCGATAAATAGATCTAGCGTAAGCAAGCGCATCTTCGCTTTGCACTTCCACATCTGGAAAATAGGAAAATGCTTGACTGAGTGCTTTAGCAGCGCTGATATGACCCGATCCCAAGGAAGCATATAAAATGAGAATTTTTGTCATAGGTGTGTATCCGATTGATTTCCGTAGGGGCGGGTTTAACGAGGCTAGAAACCGGGTGTCTTCGTATTTTTAGAGAAACCCGGTTTCTTTCCGCAAATTCGTTGGTTAAACCCGCCCCTACTCCCAGACTTCATTGATGCTACCGCAATTAGGCCGGGAGAAACCCGGTTTCTTTAACAATACCTTCGCCAAAATCCGACACCCTTAAGGGTGTCGCTATACAAACAAAGCCCGCCGTCGCGGGCTGTAAGAATTTTAGCCTGCTAAGCTACGGCTTTGTTTGTGTAGCCACATGCTTTAGCGTGTGGGCGTTTCAGAAAATTGGCGAAGGTATTATTTAATCAACCGGGTTTCTCAGGCTCTACAATATAAAATCGTCTTGATTGCAATGCTAACACCCTAATGACCGACAAGCTAAAGCCAGACTGGGCTGGAGACGATTTCCTCTCCCGCTGCGTCAACGTTTTAATCCAAACCAAGCCAATTTATGCCGTAATGAAACAGCAAGCGCGGCAAGTTATCGTCAAAACAGCCGAAAAAAACGGCATTCCCTGGCGAAAAAACTGCGAAGAACTTGCCGCATCGAATACTAAACAGCAACTCGCTCAAATTGCCAATCCAAATATTACCTATCCCGATTACTATCAAGTTCCCTTCCACGCCTATAACGAAGGTAATTTATGTTGGCAAGCTGCATTTGAAGCCGAGTCCGCTACCTATGCAATGGCTTTAAGAGTATGGCCTACTGAAAAGATTACTTGGGAAGAAGCCCAAGATAGATTGCGCGGCAGTTTTCATCAAGTTTTGGCAGCGCATAATACACAGCCAGTGCGGGATATTTTAGATATTGGTTGTTCGGTGGGTATTTCAACTTTAACCTTGCATCGTTACTATGAGAAAATTCAAGATAAGCCACCCCGCACAGTGGGATTAGATTTATCTCCTTACATGCTGGCAGTAGCACAAACTCTCGATACAAATAGAGAAATTTATGCTTGGATTCACGGCAATGCAGAGAAAACAAATTTACCATCAGAAAGCTTTGATTTAGTCACGCTGCAATTTGTCACCCACGAATTGCCGCGCCAAGCAACTCAAGCCATTTTTGAGGAAGCTTTTCGGCTATTGCGTCCCAGTGGTTGTTTGGCAATTGTCGATAATAACCCCAAATCGCCGGTAATTCAAAACCTGCCGCCAGTACTTTTTACCTTGATGAAAAGTACCGAACCTTGGTCAGATGATTACTACACGTTTGATTTAGAAGCAGCGATGCAAAAGGTAGGATTTGAAAATATCGTAACCGTACCCAGCGACCCGCGCCATCGTACAATTATCGGTCACAAACCAGGTCGGTAACCCAGCAGAGACGTTACATGTAACGTCTCTACCAGCCGTTGAAATGGACTGTTAAAAATCTTCAAACCGTTAAAACGGGTTTTAGGTTTTAGGCTGAAATTTATTTCAGGGCATTTATGCAACATTTATTCCTAACGACTGAAGTCGCGGCTATACAAACAAAGCCCGCCTGCGCGGGCTATAAAATAAAGGGGGTTGATCACCCGGATTTGGTATAATAATTTGGCAAGAATCTTCAACCCGTTTTAACGGGTTTTAGCTTTTAGCATGAAATTTATTTCATGGCTATGCAAGCGATATAATTGAAATCTAAAATCTCCAATCTGAAATGGTCTTACAAGCTTTAATTTTTGACGTTGATGGAACTTTAGCCGACACCGAACGCGATGGACATCGAGTCGCGTTTAATCGCGCTTTCGCATCGGCTGGATTAGATTGGAATTGGTCGAGTGAATTGTATGGCGAATTGCTATACGTTGCTGGGGGAAAAGAACGGATTCGTTTTTATTTGGGAAAATATCGTCCTGAAGTTCAAATGCCCGATGATGGTTTTATTGCTGAATTACATGCTAATAAAACCAAGCATTATCGAGAGATATTAGCCAAGGGTGAAATTCCCTTGCGTCCAGGGGTGAAGCGATTGATTGACGAAGCGCGAAACGAGGGGGTGAGGTTGGCGATCGCTACTACCAGCGCCTTACCCAATGCCGTTGCTTTACTAGAACAAACTCTAGATCCATCTTGGTTTGAAATCATCGCCGCAGGCGATATTGTCCCCGCCAAAAAACCCGCCCCAGATATCTATCATTACGTGCTAAAACAAATGAATTTACAGGCAAAAGATTGTCTGGTTATAGAAGATTCCCATCACGGTCTTTTAGCTTCCACTGGCGCAAGTTTACCCACGATTGTAACTTTCAATGACTATACCCAAGGTCATGATTTTTCCGGTGCTTTATTAGTGGTAAATCATTTGGGAGAACCAGAACTTCCTTGTACCGTCGTGGCGGGGAAAGTTGGCGATGTTAGTTATTTGGATCTAGCAACCCTGAATCGTCTGCGTTGAGGTGGTCTATACTCAAAGAAGCACAAGCATAAATAAAGGTAATCGTCATATGCACTTGCTACGAATTCAAGTCCCTGACTTTCGCGGCTTAAAGGACATTGACATCACTTTTGAAAAGGAATTTACTCCTAAAATTTTCCCACTGGGCAGTCAAAATGGCGGGGGAAAAAGTACGCTGTTGCAATTAATTTTTGTGTTGCTGCACTGTTCTAGAGATCCCGAAAGGAAAATTTTTTTAGAAAATCTGCTTCAGGGATTCAAAATTTCCGAGAATTCAGATAAAAGAGTATTAGCCACTATTGAAATTTGGCATCAAAATCAAAGCTTTAAAATTGAGTTTTTTGCTTATAGAGATTTTTATCTTAGAGATCTATTAAACTCAAATGGGAAAAAAACAATAAACGATGAGGCGAATCTTAGATTTTCTGCTTCAATAGAATTAGAAGAAGTTAAAAGCAAAATTTTAAATTTGGAAAAAGCAGTTCGTGATTTAGAAAATAGTCTTAATCGATTACAAGAAATAAATATTATTGAAAATCATGACGATAGGCTTTTGCATATCATAGAGGAAAGTCGGTATATTTTAGAGTCTGGATTAACAATCTATTCAAATAAATTTGATAGTTCGATGAGCAAGAATTTCCCATCTTTTGAAGACGTTCAAGAAGACGTAAAAACAACGTTAGAAGTTTATAAACTTAATCTCAAAAGACTGTATGAAAAAAGCCAACAAATTGCTCCTATTTCGCAAAAAGCATTGGAATATATGCAATCAAAAAACCTAATTTATATATGTAATTATTCAAAGGATAAAAAACAAGAAGAAGCAGCGTTAATTTGTAATATCGATAATCTAAATATCACTGAAGCAGAGACTTTTTTAAACGAACTATCACAAAAAGTATTTATGGCAGCTCCAGCAACGCAAGTTTTTCTTTTTCTTTCTCAAGAACAGCGAAAACAGTTGTTTACACAACACAGTAATAATTATTATTTTTCCATTAAAGCTGCAAAATCTAAACTACCAGGCTTTTTTACTTATGATTTTATTCCTATAGAACTCCTAATTAAAGTCTTTATAGCTGCGCGGGATCAAGATTTCATCAAAGCTATAGAAACAGGAGAGTATGGCAATAATTATAAAGCTTTGAAAAATGAATTAAACAAAATGTTAGTTAATAAAAAGGTAAATATAGATAAAGATCTTGCTGGAGTAACATTCAGCTTAGATAAAAACGGTGAGCATGTAGAACTATATCCAGAAGATCTAAGTCATGGCGAACTGAAAAGACTTAGTATCTATATGTGGATAAAGTACCGCAATATCGAAAATGCAATTGTTCTAATGGATGAAGTTGAAATTGCTTTGCATCCAGATTGGCAATATCAAATCATTTCAGATCTGATAGAATGGTCACCTAGCAATCAATATATTCTGGCAACTCACTCATATGAGTTATGTCAAGCTGTCACACCTGCTCATGTTAAGGAAATTGAGCCAAAACTGATAAAAAAGGAAGCTTAATATTTTAATATGAGCCTTGATGCAGAACAGCTACAACGACACTGTGAAACCATTATTCAATCTCGGAGAATCAAAAATAAAATCGTTGTACTGTGTGAAGGTGATATTCCCAAACTTGAAGGTAGACCATCACCTCAATCTTATGGAAGAATGGAGGAAATGCCAGATGCGAACTTTTATAAAGCATGTGTTCCAAGCTGGTGGAGTCAGCGAAAACCAGAATTTTTTAACTGTGGCGATCGCCAAGATGTAATAGACACTTACTTCACTATTTTAGAGATACATAACAAGGATAGCAGTAACTCATATTTAACCCCTGAAAAACTTTTTGCCATTGTCGATTTAGATTTACAGATACAAGCCATTGATAATTATATTTTTTCAGATACAGAAGCTATTTTCTGCGAGCTTTACGAAAAATCAAAAGTGAAAGCGGTAAACGCAGCACAGCATCGGATATGGGTTACAGGTTTAATTCATAAAGAATCTTACTTTCTTAACCCTGCTCTTCAATCAATATTTGATAAGTCTCAAATTTCCCCAATCTATAAAGACAATTCTGTTTTACTTCAAGCAATTTACATAGATATGGCGGATACAATTGCTAGCGACCCCGATTTACAGAATCACTTAAAAAGAGCAGTAGATCGGATCGATTACTGCTGCGGATTAGATTGTGCAGGATTAGAAAAATTACGCGATTCTTGGAAAACTGAATTTCAAAATACTCAAGATGAGATGCGGAAGGAAGAACTGATTCTGGCTTTATTAACGATTAAAAAAGCTAAAGAATACTGGAACCAAATTCAACCATCTATTGATTGGACTCGTGCGGCTCAAGTATTTAGAGATCAACTCTGTTTAGAAATAGGAAGATTTTACTCATATCAGAGTAGCGACGCTAAGTATCATATTTTGTTTTTCTTGGAAACTTTGCACGAGTTTGTTTAAGCTTTAATTTAAACCAAAGTTACTTCGTTAGAGGGATGCGATCGCGCACTCTATCCATTGATAGATTTCCCCAAACCAGGCTCTATCTTAGGGTTCTATTCAAGATCAGAAAAATTCCCTAACCTAATCCTAAGAGATCAAAGGAAAAAACTATGACAACTAACGTTTCTGGTGACATCAACAAGAGTATTAACTGGTCAATCTGGATGGGCGTTCTCCTGATTGTATTGGGAATAGCTGCGATCGCCGCCCCCGCTGTCTCTACAATCGTTGCTGAGACTTGGTTTGCTTTAATCTTGGCTAGCGGGGGAGTCGCCAAAATTGTCCACGCATTCCAAACTCGCGAAAACGGCTTTATCTGGAAGCTTTTATTAGGCGCACTTTACATTGCGACGGGTTTGATGCTGTTTTTCTACCCCTTGACAGGTGTTCTGACGCTGACTTTGTTGCTGGGTAGTTTCTTGCTTACAGAAGGTACTTTTGAAATAATTCTCGCCTTCCGCTTGCGTCCTCAACAAAACTGGACTTGGGAACTCGTTAATGGCATCGTTACTATATTGCTGGGTCTATTCATTTGGTTCCAATGGCCTTTTAATGCACCTTGGCTGATCGGTACTTTTGTTGGTGCTAGCGTTTTATTCAGCGGCGCTTCCCGCGTCATGCTGTCGTTAAATGCGCGTAATGCTCTCAATCAATCTGACACTACTGCAAGTGCTTAATTGATAGGTTCAGAAACCGGGTTTTTCTAACAATACCTTCGCCAAAATACCACACCCTTAAGGGTGTGGCTATACAAACAAAGGCTGCCTTCGCAGCCTTTAATAATTTTAGCCCGCGTAGGCGGGCGAGAGTTTGTGTAGCCCCAGGCTTTAGTGTGGCTATACAAACAAAGGCTGCCTTCGCAGCCTTTAATAATTT